>CAZXIF010000064.1:0-14342 GCA_964640395.1 uncultured Gammaproteobacteria bacterium
GTCAACCTGAAGACCTCTCAGCGGAATCGTGTCCCCGGCGCTCAGGATCGTTCGCTTGCCCGCGCACACGCTGAGGTAGGCGTCGCGCCACCGTTGGTTCGCCGGCTCGATGAAATCTCCGCGATCGAAACACCTGCCGATCGGCATCATCTTCGCCAATGCCTGAAGCCCGCCGGCGTGGTCGGCGTGAAAATGACTCAGGACGAAGTAGTCGATTTTCTTTAGCCCGGCCTGCTGAGCCGCCGCGAAGATTCGCTTGGCGTCTCGGTCGCCGACCTCCCAGCCTGCGTCGTACAGCAGCGATTCGCCCGACGGCGACACCACCAAGCCCTTCATGCCCATGACTTGGCCCAGCTGGCCGTAGGTGCCGCGCGCGCCGGAGTCGATCATGGCGTAGACCGGGCCATTTTTATCGAGAATGGCTTGGTTGTTGGCCATGATTTTATCTTTGGTTTCGGACCAGATTTCAAGAATGGCGGAGTGGCGTTCGGCTTGGGTGAGCAAGCCTTCTTGGAATTGTGATTCCATTTCGCGAATTTTGTCGTCACCGATTTTGATGAGACCAGGTTTCTCGACGATGGTTGGGAAGTCATCCATGCCCAGCGAATAGCCGGATTTGGTGACGTAACGATAACCAAGGTTTTTGATATCATCGAGTAAAACGGCGGTGGTTTGTTGATCGTATTGCTCTAAACAGCGGCGAATAATGGCGCCCAATTTTTTGACGTTGATGACGTCGTTGTAGTAGGGCAATTTGCCGGGGATGATTTCGTTGAAGAGCAAGCGTCCGATAGAGGTTTCAACCAGAACCGGGGTATCAGCGGGGAATTTCTCGCGATTGCTGAAGCGAACTTTGACGCGTTCGTGCAGGGTGACGATGCGACTCTTGTAGGCGAGCTTGGCTTCTTTTTCGGAAGAGAAAAATTTGGTGACCGGGGCGGTGTCGCGGCTGTCGTAGTGGGTGAGGTAGAAACAGCCAAGTACGATATCCTGCTTTGGTGTAATTACCGGGTCGCCGGTGGCTGGTTTCAAGAGATTTTTTTCCGAGGCCATGAGCGTTTCAGCTTCGTGGCGGGCGCCCGCGGTGAGTGGTAAGTGGACAGCCATCTGGTCACCGTCGAAGTCGGCGTTGAAGGCGGTACAGGTGAGCGGGTGGAGCTGGATGGCTTTACCTTCGACGAGGCGGGGGTGGAAGGCCTGGATACCGAGACGGTGCAGGGTCGGCGCACGGTTAAGAAGCACGCGGGTGGTTTGCGTCAATTCTTCCAAAATATCCCAGACTTCATCGTGTTCGGCTTCGATATAGCGGCTGGCGCTGCGGACGTTGTGCGCCAGTTCGCGTTTGATAATTTCACTGATGATAAAAGGTTTGAAGAGTTCGAGGGCCATGCGTTTTGGTAAACCACACTCGTCGATGTTGAGTTGCGGGCCGACGACGATAACGCTGCGGCCAGAGTAGTCGACGCGTTTACCAAGCAGGTTCTGGCGGAAGCGACCTTGTTTACCTTTCAGGATATCGGCCAGTGAGCGGAGCTGACGTTTCTGGCCAGTGCTGGCGGTAACGGTCTTTGAGTGGCGCGCGTTGTTGTCGATAAGGGCATCCACGGCTTCTTGCAACATGCGTTTTTCGTTGCGGCAGATAACCTCGGGCGCATCGAGCTCGGTGAGGCGACGCAAGCGATTGTTGCGGTTGATGACGCGGCGATAGAGATCGTTCAAATCAGAGGTGGCAAAGCGGCCGCCATCGAGGGCGACCATCGGACGTAAGTCTGGAGGAATAACCGGGATCACTTTCAAGATCATCCATTCGGGACGGATCTTGGTCATGTACAAACTCTTGAGTAATTTTTTGCGGCGGATCATGCGCTCGAGTTTGGCGCCTTTGGTGATGGCTTGCTCCTCGTCGATCTTCTTGATGGTCTCTTCGAGGTTGATGCGGGATAACAAATTGTACACGGCTTCGGCGCCAATAGAGGCTTCGAACAAGTGGCCGTAGCGTAAGGATAATTCTTGGTATTTATTTTCGGAAATGATTTTCAAAACCTGGAGTTCTTTCAGGTCTTTGTCAGCTTGCTGGAAGTCGGCTTCGAGGGCTTTTTGTTTGCGTTCGGCATCGTCTTTGATTTCATCACCCTTGCTGGCATTGTCGCCGGCAGTGGCCAGGGACTCGTCGCGTTCGCGGTCGATTTGTTTTTTCTTTTGTTTGTATTCCTGGCGCAGGAGTTCGGTGGTTTGTTTTTTGCCGGCTTCATCGATGGAGGTGATGATGAACGAGGCGAAGTAAATAACTTTTTCAAGCGCCAAGGCGGACAGATCCAATACCAAACCAATTTTGGATGGTACGGAGCGGAGGAACCAGATATGGGTAGTGGGCGCGACCAGCTCGATGTGGCCCATGCGTTCACGGCGAACCAGCGAGTTGGTGACTTCTACGCCACATTTGTCACAGATAATGCCTTTGTAGCGAATTTTTTTGTATTTACCACAGTAACATTCCCAATCTTTGACTGGCCCAAAAATTTCTTCGGCGAAGAGGCCGCCTTTTTCCGGTTTCTGGGTGCGGTAATTGATGGTTTCCGGTTTGTCGACTTCGCCATAGGACCAGGCTCGAATCACCTCGGGTGAGGCGAGCTTGAGGCGGATGGCGTCGAAATCCATTGAGTGAAGAGCATCGCGAGACATAGAAGTTAGTAATTAGTAGGAAGTTAGAAATTTACGATTAGTCTTAATTTAAACATCAAACTTTATTTTCATTGTTAAATTGTCAAATTGCTAAATTGTTTAGTGATTAGTGAACGGTACTTACTAACAATTTAACAATTAACGAGCGGAGCGAGTGGTAACAATTTAACAATTTTTTCTACTCTTGCGGTGACGTTTCTTCACTCTTGCGTCGTTTGTCTTCTTCGGCACGGACTTCTTCGACCGGGCGATATTCGCCGGATTCCGTTCGTTTCAATAAGCCAACATCCAAACACAAGCCTTTCAATTCACGTACCAAGACGTTGAAGGATTCTGGGATATTGACGCGACTGACTTGTTCACCTTTGATAATAGCTTCATAGGCTTTGGAGCGGCCGGGGACGTCATCGGATTTGATGGTAAGCATTTCTTGCAGGGTGTGCGCGGCGCCGTAGGCTTGCAGGGCCCAGACTTCCATTTCTCCGAAACGCTGACCACCGAACTGGGCTTTACCGCCGAGTGGTTGCTGGGTGATGAGACTATACGGGCCAATGGAGCGTTGGTGAATCTTGTCTTCGACCATGTGGTTGAGCTTCAACATGTAGTTGTAACCGATAGTGGTCTGGTGGTCGAAGGGTTCGCCGGTGCGACCGTCGTAGAGTTGGACCTGGCCGCTGGTCGGGAAACCGGCTTTTTTGAGTTCGGTCTTGATTTGTTCTTCACTCAAACCATCGAGCACTGGGGTAGCGATCTTGTAACCAAGGGCGTTGGCGGCTAAACCAAGGTGCGTTTCGAGGAGCTGTCCGAGGTTCATACGGGACACGACGCCGAGCGGAGACAGGATGATGTCTACCGGGGTGCCATCTTCGAGGAAGGGCAGGTCTTCGACCGGTACGATGCGTGACACGACACCTTTGTTACCGTGGCGGCCGGCCATTTTGTCACCGACTTGGAGTTTGCGTAAATCAGCGACCGTTACCTGGACGCGTTTGATGACGCCGGGTTCGAGTTTGTCGCCATTTTCGGTAGAGAAAATCTGGATAGCGATAACCTTGCCATGTTCGCCGTGTTCCAGATAGAGCGAGGAGTCGCGCACGTCGCGGGCTTTTTCACCAAAGATGGCGCGGAGCAGGCGTTCTTCCGGGCTTAGTTCGGTTTCTCCTTTCGGGGTAATCTTACCGACCAAAATATCGCCGGATTTGATTTCGGCGCCGATGCGGATGATACCTTCGCTGTCGAGGTTCTTTAATTTTTCTTCACTGACGTTTGGAATATCGGCGGTGACGAGTTCGGGACCCAGCTTGGTTTCACAAACATCGACAGTGTAATCCTCAATATGGATCGAGGTGTAGCTGTCGTGTTGGACGAGGCGTTCGGAGATGATAACCGCGTCTTCGTAGTTGAAACCTTCCCAACACATATAGGCCACCAGCATGTTCTGGCCGAGGGCCAGTTCGCCTTCGCGAATGGAGGGGCCATCGGAGAGTGGTTGTCCTTTTTTGACGTGGTCACCCAAATTCACGACCGGGTGCTGGTCAATACAGGTAGAAGCGTTGGAACGGATGAATTTATTCAAGCGGTAACTGAATTTTTCGCCTTTTTTGGTGGTGAGCACCAGGTGGTGACCATCGACTTCCGTAATTTCACCATCAGCGTCTGCCAATACCATGTGGCCGGAGTAGCGGGCGGCTTCGCGCTCGATACCGGTACCGACGAGGGGCGGTTCCGGTTTGATACACGGCACAGATTGGCGCTGCATGTTCGTGCCCATGAGGGCGCGGGTAGCGTCGTCGTGTTCCAGGAACGGGATACAGGAGGTGGCGATACTCACGACTTGGTTGGATGCGACATCGAGGTAATCGAGGTCAACCGACGCGGCGACACCGGGCTTGCCATAGACGCGAGCCGGGACATTAGTCTCGAGGAAGTAACCGCGTTCGTCCACGAGGGTGGTAGCGGTAGAGGTGATAACTTTTTCTTCTTTGAATGAATTGAGGTGGACCACTTCTTCGGTCACGCGGGGCTTGACCGGAATTTTTTCCAGTTTGACTTTGGCGAGTTTGGCGGCGACGTCTTTGGTGATTGGCGTGCCATCGGCCACTCCGCCGACTTCGCCGCGGAGAATTTCACCTTCGGTGAATTTGGGTTCGTTCGGCACTTCGCGCAATACTTTGCGGTAAGCGGTTTCAATGAAACCAAAATCGTTCACGCGAGCGTAGCTGGAAAGGTGGTTTACCAAACCGATGTTCGGTCCTTCCGGGGTGGCAATCGGACAGATGCGACCGTAGTGAGTGGTATGTACGTCACGCACTTCGAAGCCTGCTCTGTCGCGACTAAGACCGCCGGGGCCGAGCGCGCTGAGGCGGCGTTTGTGTTCGAGTTCGGCCAGCGGATTGGTCTGGTCCATGAATTGACTAAGCTGAGAACTCATGAAGAATTCGCGGATGGCGCTGGTGACCGGGCGGGCGTTGATAAGCTTGTTCGGAGTGAGCTGCGCCAGTTCGTAGGTGCTCATGCGATCTTTGATGATGCGCTCCATGCGGGATAGACCGATGCGGAAACGGTTCTGGGCGAGTTCGCCGACCGCGCGGATGCGGCGGTTGCCGAGGTGGTCGACGTCATCGGGTTCTTCTTGGGTCACATTGAGACGCACGACTTCTTTCAGAACAGACAATAATTTTTCGGGAGACAAAACGCGGAATTCTTTTTTCTCATAATCGGCGTCGCCGAGATTGAGATCAAATTTGGTATTGAATTTATAGACACCGACGCGGCCCAGGTCATAGCGATCGAAGTTGAAGAACATGGCGTAGATAAGGCTTTTGGCATTGTCGGCGGTAGCCAAATCGCCGGGTCGGATACGTTTGTAGACTTCGATCAGACCTTCTTCCATATTTTTGGCCAGGTCTTTTTTTAACATGGCTTCGACGTAGTCTACACGTGGGTGGGTATTCACGTCGGCAAATAATTCTTTGATTTGTTCGTCGGTTTCGTAGCCGAAGGCGCGCAAGAGTGAGGTAGCGGAGACTTTGCGTTTGCGGTCTACTTTGATCCAGAGGACATTGCTGCTATCGGTTTCCACTTCGATCCAGGCGCCGCGATTCGGAATAATTTTCGCTCCATAATAGCGGCGACCACGGACATGTTCGGCGGTAAAGAAGGCGCCGGCACTGCGGATGAACTGGGAGACGACCACACGTTCGATACCGTTGATAATGAAAGTACCACGGGTCGTCATGAGGGGCATGTCTCCCAGGTAAATTTCTTGAGATTTGCTTTGTTTGTCGCGTTTGTTGACGAGGCGGGTCACGACGCGTAGCGGTGCTTCAAAAGTAATGTTGCGTTCGCGACAGGTGACTTCGTCGAAGCGAGGCTCATCTAAATAATAACTTTCCAAAGAAAGTTCCAGGTCACGACCGGTAAAATCGGTGATAGGCGACACTTCGTCGAAGAGTTCTTTGATGCCTTGTTTCAAAAACCAATTATACGAATTTTTCTGTAGTTCGATAAGGTCCGGGAGAGGTTGGCGATTGGCCAAGGAGGACAAAAATTTACGCTCCGGATTCTTGACTGGCTGGTGTTTGAATAATGGCATATTTTACCTTAGTTAAGAAGCAAACGCTCCATTATTGTTCATTAATGGAAGGTTCGTGGCTCGACTTTTTTACAACAAAAAAAGAGGCTTTTTTACAAAAACCTTACTGTTATGACCGAAGTATACTTGGGGCGATGAACATTACGTGGGCACTAATGGATTATCGCACCTTGCAAAAGTTGTCTTTTTGGCTAGAATAAGACATTTATCCGGTCATCTAGCCGAAGCAAATACAAAGTAGTTGGATTTTACTCTAGAATAATGGGGTTGTCAACCAGTACGGATACGGATTGTTTTGTCAATGATGATGGCTGGTTTTGGCTTAGGTTAGGTAAAATTGGATTTTATAGGGAGATTTTTTGGGAAGTTATCCACATTTGTTAAAAAGGAACAAGGAACAAAAAAACCACCAACTGGGTTGTTAATGGTTTTTATTTGATCGATCGTCCAGACGCTACCATTACTCCTAAAACACTTCTTAGGAAAAATGGTAGTTTGCGCCTGGACGGAAACTACTTTTGTGAGTTTGCCCGATCTGGGCGAGGAAGAGCCCAGATCATGGAGGGCTAGTTGGTGAAGGTGACGGTCTCGACAGGCCCTTTCATGACCGAAAGACTGATGCCCCGCTCGGTCCCGGTCAAGGTCAGGTCCCACGTCTGCGTGGTGAGCGAGGTGCCACCCACGGTCGAGGTGCCGTCCATGGTGGTCGAGACGATGTATGTCTCTCCCGCCTTCAGCCGGACGCCCGGGGAGACATTGAAGGTGAGCGTGTCACCCTTGTTCAGAGGCGAGCCTCCAGGGAAGACGGCGCCGAGCTGGCCGCCCTGGCCGTCGTAGAGTCTGACCTGCTTCACGGCACTGAGCGCCGCCCCGTCGAGGTACTTGTCGGTAGCCTGGGTGAAGTAGGCATCCTGACAAGGAAGAGGGGACATGGCCTTGTCGGTCGGCGGGATGTAGATCGAGACGCGCTTGACCGTGACCCGGGGCTGCCCGGCCTTGATGCGGGTGGCGATGGTCTCGCCGCGTGAGACCGGCCGACAGTCGTCCGAGCGACTGTATTCTACCTCCGGCGCGAAGTCGCGCGCGACAGGGGCCAGGTCGGCAGGCGTTGCCATGTCGACCCGACCGTTGTTGGGAGGCGCTGCCGGCGGCGGCCCACAGGCGAGCAGGCCCAGTGTCGAGAACACGAGGGGATAAATGCTCATAGTTCGGCTCATCGAAAACTCCTTTTCACTTAGTGACACGTCCGTGTACCATTGCCTTTCGACAATCACGGAACGTCATATATTATAAAGGTTAATATAATTTGTCAACCAATATATACAACCAATTTTTCTGTGCACACTTGACACTAAATTTTAAAGGACTAAAATTAGAGACTTACGCTCTTCCACGATTGCGCTGCGGCAGGGTTGATGTTTCAACCGGATCGGATTTTTAAAGACACTCTCTCCTCCCACAAAAACAACTTGTTTGTTTTTTGGGCGAAGTTTTTGAAATTTGATTCGTTAGCTAAAACATGCAACACTGCTCGCAGCGAAGCCGTGGAATACTTATTGAAAACTCAGCGATTTATAGCGCTGAGTTTTTTAATTTGTGCTATACTATAGACTCGAATTAAAATTCGCTATTTTTTATGTCTCGACGGCGCAATCGGCAACCGACTTTGTGGGAACGGATAGATTTTAATCCGGAAATTAACCGTGGATTACTCGCCATTCTTTTGGCGGTGACTGCCCTATTGGCAACGTTGAGTTTTTTGGCCGCGGCCGGAGTTGCTGGGCAATTTATCGATGCCTTGCTGGTATTGATCTTCGGCAAGGTACGCTATGTATTTCCCATCATCTTGCTTATTATCGTCTATCTGATGACACGGCGGGCTGATTATACTTATCGACCCACGCATTGGCTCGGCAGTATTCTGTGGTTTTTGAGCTTCAACGGACTGGTACACCTGAGTGACCCAACCTATGAACGGATAATTACCGGCGATGGTGGCGGCGGGTTAATTGGCCTGGCCTTGTCTTTGCCCCTGAACACCTACATCGGCTATTGGGGGGCACTGGTAATATTGTCGGGTCTTTTAATCACGGCGGTTATATTTTTATTTAATACCACGCTGGCGGAGCTGATTGATTTGCACCGCAAAGTATTTTTGGCGCTGGGCTGGGTAGGACGCCAGGTATTGTCGTTTTTTGGTTTATTTAAAAAATCTGAGCAGACAGCAGATGATACGTATGAATCAGCCAGTGAGCGTAAGTTTTCTCGAGAACGTCTGGGTCAGAGCGCGGGCGGACCGATGGCTGAGAACGAAGACACTGAACTGGAAGATGATGCTACGGACGAAGAATCTGAAACAAAAAAATCCAGCAGCGCTAAATCGCAGATGATGCCGCGCATAAAATCACCGACGGTGAGTATGCCGATCAATAAACCGGCCCCGCATTATCGTGATCTGCCGCCGTTTGATCTGTTGAATCTTTCTAAAACAAAGCCCACTTCGGGGGACATTGAAGAGAGTGGCGCGATTATTGCGGAGACCTTTAAAAATTTTGGGATCGAGGTAGAAATGGTTGACGTCCGCGTGGGGCCGACGGTGACGCAGTATTCGTTGCGTCCGGCTAAGGGGGTAAAATTAACCCGGATTACGACCTTGAACAATGATTTGGCCTTGGCCTTGGCAGCGCACCCGATTCGGATCGAGGCGCCGATTCCGGGCAAGTCACTGGTTGGTATTGAGGTGCCGAATGAAAAAGTGGCGATGGTGAGCTTGCGTGAGTTGCTCGAGAGCCCGGAATTCCTGGGTCGCAAACATAACATGCATATTGCTCTGGGCAAAGATGTAGCCGGGAAAGTCTGGCTGGGAGATTTGCCAAAAATGCCGCATCTGTTGATCGCGGGGGCGACCGGCGCGGGTAAGACGGTTGGTATTAACACGATTATCTTGAGTTTGTTGTATCAAAATACGCCGGCCACGCTGCGCTTTATCATGGTTGATCCGAAGCGAGTGGAGCTGACTATGTATAACGGTATCCCCCACTTGCTCACACCGGTGATTACGGACACGCTCAAAACAGTGAACGCTCTCAAGTGGACGATCCAAGAAATGGAACGCCGCTTTGATGTACTGGCGGCGGCCGGGAAGCGAGATATCTTATCGTATAATCAAAAGGCGGCTGAGCCACTACCACATTTGGTATTTGTGATTGATGAATTAGCGGATCTGATGGCCAGTACGTCGAGCGAGGTGGAAGGCGGTATTATTCGACTGGCTCAAATGGCGCGGGCGGTCGGCATCCATCTGATTGTAGCCACACAGCGCCCGAGTGTGGAAGTGATTACCGGTCTGATGAAGGCGAATATTCCGGGACGTATCGCCTTTTCGGTAGCCTCGCTAATTGATTCGCGCACGATTTTGGATTGTTCGGGAGCGGAGTTGTTGTTGGGACGGGGCGATATGTTATTTTTAACCGCCGAATTTTCTAAACCCAAACGGGTGCAGGGAGCCTATGTTTCGGAAGAAGAAATGAAACGAGTGATCGATTATCTGAAGGGTGATGAACCGCCGACGTATGATGAATCAATTGTGTCTAAAGGTGGCGCGAGTGGTGGCACAGCGAACATGTTTGGTGGCCCGAACGATGGCCAGGACGCGCTTTTCCTGGAAGCGAAGCAGCTGGTTTTGGAAAGTGGCAAGGCCAGCGCGTCGCTGATGCAGCGCCGTATGAAAGTTGGCTATGCGCGGGCGGCGCGTCTGCTTGACGAACTAGAAGAGGCTGGTATAGTAGGTCCGGCTGATGGAGCCAAACCGCGCGAAGTATTTGGCGATCAGTTTAGTCAAGGCGAAGCGGAAATGCCGGTCGAAGAACAGACGATGGATCTCGGTGGCACGGTGTTTGATGCGCCTGCTCCGGTCCCGGTTGTCCCTCTCCCTGTAGAGGACGCTCAGGTAATTACTGCTGAAGAGTCTTCTGAAACAGAAGAGCCTGGTGCGAAGAACCAACCGGTTGAGGATAAAAAAGATGAGGACGAGGACTTCTTTGTCCCTTTGTAACAACAAATGGTGTCATTCCCGCGCAGGCCTGCCCGAAGCTGCTGCATCGCTACAGGCGGGCGGGAATCCACGTTCACGAAACGACCCTTAACCGCGATGGATTCCCGTTTTCACGGGAATGACACTTGTGTGAATGACACTTTGAGAATAATGTATGGCCATATTTTGTTTTAAAAATCTTACCACTGCCAAACGGCTGCCCACGATTTTATCGGAAGAGCGTCAGAAAAAGGAGTGGAGTCTCTCTGAATTCAGCGCCAAATCTGGCGTGCCCACCAAATACTTAAACCTTCTGGAAAAAGGTGTTTTCAGCGCGCTCCCCCCGGCCAAAACCTTTCGTTTGGCGTATGTGCGGGCGGCGGCTGAGGCGCTGGGTTTGACCGCGAGCACGTGTCTCACCCAATTTGGCAATGAAGGCGGGTTTGAAGATGTAAAAATGGTTCACCCTCGCACGGGGATGCCGCGCCTACCTTTTAATTCGATCAGTATTTTTGTTAGAAATATGATTGCGGGTTTGGTGATGCTATTATTGGTCGGCTACTTGGGCTGGCAGGTGAGGGGTATTTTACAACCACCGATTTTGACGGTATTTTATCCGCTCGAAGGCGCTATCGTGAATGATCTGACTACGACGATCGCGGGCCAGACAGAAGCCGAATCAAAATTATCGATTAATGGCCAGAATGTGATGCTCAATAATCAGGGACGTTTTTCCGTGCCGGTTGATCTGACAGCTGGGCTGAATACGGTGGTGATCGCGGCAGTGCGCAAACATGGTAAGACCACGCTCATTACCCGGCATCTGATCGCGCGACCGAAGAATACGTTGACTTTGAAGAATAAAGAATAACGATTGGCGATGATTGGAAAATGGAAATTAGAAACTGGGGAGTAATTGGTGATCACTAATCACTCAATCCCTAATTTCAAATTTCTAGTTTCTAATCATAAGTCACTTTAGTCACTTTTCCAGTTTCCAATTTCTAGTTTCTTTTTCATAAATAGAGGAGCTGAAATTCTAGATTATTTTTATTAACCAATTATTGTTATGCCCAAAGCGACGATATCGGAGGAAATTAAAGAAAAAATGAAAGCTGCCGAAACGGCGATCGAACAGATCAAAAGCCGATTTGGCGATGGCGCCATTATGAAATTTGGCGAAGCCAAAGCGATGCAGGTGGATACGGTACCGACTGGCTGTTTGTCACTCGATATCGCGCTCGGCGTCGGTGGCGTGCCGCGCGGTCGTGTGATTGAAATTTACGGTCCGGAAGCGAGCGGCAAAACGACGCTGGCGCAACACATTGTAGCTGAGGTACAAAAGTTAGGTGGCATCGCGGCTTTCGTGGACGCGGAACACGCGCTGGATCCTGATTATGCCAAAAAAATTGGCGTGAAAATTGATGAACTGCTTATTTCTCAACCGGACACGGGTGAACAAGCGCTGGAAATCGTGGAAACATTGGTGCGTTCGAATGCGGTGGATGTAGTCGTGATCGATTCGGTGGCGGCACTCGTGCCGAAGGCTGAAATCGAAGGCGAGATGGGCGATTCACATATGGGTCTGCAGGCCAGATTGATGAGCCAGGCGTTGCGTAAGCTCACCGGCATCGTGAGCAAGACCAAAACCTTGGTGATATTTATTAACCAAACTCGTTTGAAGATTGGTATCGTGTTTGGCAATCCGGAGACGACGACCGGTGGCGTGGCTTTGAAATTTTATTCTTCGGTGCGTATCGAAGTCCGGCGCGCGGCCCAGATCAAACAGGGTGATAAAATTATTGGTAACCGCGTGAAGGTGAAGATTGTGAAAAACAAAGTAGCGGCGCCGTTTCGGACGTGCGAATTTGATATCATGTATAACGAAGGTATTTCGGTGGCGGGAGACGTACTGGATGTGGCCACGTTGTACAAGGTGGTTGATAAACGGGGCAATTCGTATTTGTTTGGCGAAGAGAAGTTGGGGGTAGGACGGGAAACGGCCAAGAGCTTCTTGAAGGAGCACCAGCCGATTTTAAACAAGATCAAGAAACAGGTGTGGGAAGCGGTGGAGCGTGGAATTGCGCTCGATGAAGAGCCGGGCGAGGCGGGTAAGCAGACGAGTAATGAGGAATTGCCGCCGCCGCTCGAATAATTATTCCGAAATTTTTTAAGGTAATTTCAAGTAATACACTGTAGCTACTTATTAAATAAAACTACTCTATGGATACGGTAAATCAAAATGGATCGGCGAATTCTTCCAGCCTGCTGCAGGGACTGTCGCCCAAGGCTTCGTTACTCCTCGGGTTTCTAGGAGCTTTTAGCTTATTGTCTTTGGCCGGCAATGTCGTGCTTGGGGCATTATTGTTTAGCGGGGTGAGCGAAACCTACTCTCCACCGATAGCCGCCAACGCGCCGACCTACCAGCAACCTAGCCAAGCAGCCGATGGCAACACTCCCCCTCCCATCCAGAGCTTTACCATTACCAGCAAAGACCATTTGATCGGTCCGGCCTCGGCCCCCGTTACCCTGATAGAATATTCTGATTTTGAATGTCCATTCTGCGCGAAATTTTTCCCCACTACGCAGCAAGTGATAAAAGAATATGGTAACAAAGTTCGCCTGGTGTATCGCCATTTCCCGCTTACCAGTATTCATCCCCTGGCCCAAAAAGCGGCCGAGGCTTCGGAATGCGCCAGCGAACAGGGCAAATTCTGGCAATTCCACGACTTGGTGTTTGCGAACCAAACACTCTTAAGCGCTGAGCAATTGAAAATTTGGGGTAAAGATTTGGGCCTGAACACGACTAAATATAATGACTGTTTGGATTCCGGTAAATATGCTACGCGTGTGCAGGCTGATGCCCAAGAAGGCGAACAGAAAGGCGTGCGCGGTACGCCGGCAACCTTTGTTAATGGTGAATTGATCAGTGGCGCGCTTCCTTTTGAAGCGATGAAACAAATTATTGACGCGGCTTTGGCGAAGAAGTAATTTTTTACCTACCGCTTTAACTACGACCACATGAAGTCTGCCCTCCCCAAACCCTACGCCGAAGCCATGATTTACGAAGACAATCTTCTATACGCCTGTTTAGCTAATTTTCCTATCATCAAAGGGCACACGGTAATTGTCTGGAAAAAACATATTTCCGATCTGCATTTACTCAGCAAAAAGGAATACGAGTATTTGATGAATAAAGTAGATGAAGTACGCTCAGCTCTATTAAAAACACTGGGGGTAAAAAAAGTCTATTTGGTTTATATGGATGAGGCCAAGCATGTGCATTGGCACTTAGTGCCACGATACAATGAACAAGGCTATAACGTCTTTTTACACGAACCAAAAAAGCTGACGGATTTTTCGCTGGCTTCGAAGATAAAAAAGAATTTGGTGTTTGAGTTGTAGAATAAATGCCGATAATAAAAACAATCCCGACTTAGTCGGGATTGTTTTTTGTTTACATTTTTTTACTAAAATTTTTTTAGTTTAGTAGCCACCACGTTTTGCAGCAGCTTTTCTATTTTGTTCTTCTTTGTAATCAAAGTATTTTTGAGCAGCTGCTTTAGCAACCTCAAATAGGGCGACGTCTTTATTTTTTAATTTATAGGACTCTTCTCTAGCTCTTTTGGCTTCCCCCAACAAAAATTCAGCATCGACATCAAACACAGTTTTACCAAGCACAGGGGCATCTTTATGTGGAAGGATCGTGCCATAAAGCGCCATCTGGTTATCATCATCTCGCATCTCGTAAAAAACTCTCGCTCCTTCATTACGAAAACTATCGGATATTTCTTTTCCCATACTGTTTTTACTTAAATGACTTATAACTTAAAGAAAATTAAATTCTGATAAACTGAGCATAAGGACTAACATACGAACTATTAAACCATAAAAATATCAAAAAGTCAAGGGTCGGGTTGGGTGTGTCAAACTAACTATTGACATATATCTAAAATATAGCTATAATATATACAATAATTTCTAATCTTTTTTACCTTATGACCACGCAAGTTATTTTCAAAATCGACAAAA
>CAZXIF010000065.1:0-3781 GCA_964640395.1 uncultured Gammaproteobacteria bacterium
GGTGAACACGCCGCCGTTGTAGATCACTATTTCGTTATTCCCCACATTTTTATTGACTGCATAATTAGTTTCATCGCTCGGTGTGAAACTGGGTACTGAATTCTGTTTCCGCACAATCAGGATATTTGTTGCCACGGGATCGATCCCTGCCCAACTCAGGCTAAGTGATTTCGTATTAACTGCAACTGGCTGGTTTGGAGTAACCTGGTTTAAGGGGGTGGCGCGCACCGCCGCACCAGCTCGACAAACTTGGTGACGCTCGTCTCGGCGTAGCCGGGGATTGGGGCGTCGAGAGGCACCTCCGCGTGGTCACTCTTGCCGTTGGCATCAGCAACCAGCCTGAGGAGCGAGACAGCCTCGTTGGCGACGATGATGCTTTTGGCCTGGTCACCGTGAACCGCGACCTCGATCAGCGCCAGCGCCGCCAGTCTGTAGATGTCTCCGACTGTCTTCATGGCAATCCTCCTTGTGGCGCCGGGATGGCGCATGAGGAACAAGGAATTATAGCCAGAAAACTAGCAAGCGGTCAAGACCTCCCCATTGTCCACTTTTTAGCCCTTGACATACAAGGTAGGTATGGTATATTATCACTCATATACATAGAGTGCTAATATGGACACTCGTCAACAGCAGCTTTTAACCCTGGTTATTGAAAATTACATTGCCACGGCCGAGCCAATTGGGTCGCGTTTTTTGGTGGAAAAAGCCGGGTTAAATTGGAGTGAGGCCACGGTGCGCAACGAACTGCGTGAGCTTGAGGAGCAGGGCTATTTAACGCACCCACACACCTCGGCGGGGCGCATTCCCACCCCCAAGGGATACAATCATTATATCCAAAGCCTGAAGCTGGAAAATTTAAAATTAGCCAAAAATGAGGGGACGGTTTTGGAAAAAGCGTTTGAGGCCATGAGCGATTACGAACAGGCGCGCAAAAATATGGCCAAGGCGCTGGTGGAACTCTCGCGCGAGACGATTATCGTGGCTTTTTCTCCGGATTTCGTGTACTATACTGGCCTATCCAATTTATTTGGGAAGCCCGACTGGGCCGATCAGGGGCTGGTGGCCGATGTTTCGGAAATGTTTGACCGGTGTGAAGATTTTATTCCGGAATTTTTTAATGAAGTAGTCGAGGAACCAAAATTTTTTTTAGGTGATGATCACCCGTTTGGTGACAGGCTTTCTGTCGTTTCGATGCGTTTTGGCGAAAGCGGAGAATCACTCATCGCCCTCATTGGCCCCCAGCGTATGGATTACAAGCATAATTGGGAGTTGATGAGAAAGGTGAGTGAACTTATCTAAGGTGTCATTGCGAGGAGGGAGGAACGACCGACGTGGCAATCTCCTTGCTTTCAGAACCAAGATTGTAAGATTAGAAGATTAAAAGATTGATATATCGCTATGTCCGACGACCAACAAAATCTAGATGCCAACGAAGAACTTGAAGTGAGCGAAGCGCAAGCTGTTCCCGCTGAGGAATCAGTACCCGAATGCCCGCATTGCGTCGCCTCCAAAGCCGAAGCGGCTGAATACAAATCCGGTTGGCAGCGCGCGGTGGCGGATTATAAAAATTTGCAAAAAGAAACAACCGAGCGTCGGCAAATGCTGTTTGAGATGAGTGAGCAGTACATTTTGGAAGAATTTATTCCGGTGTACGATAATTTTAAATTAGCTTTCCGACTACAGACTACAGACTACAGTCCCGAACAGCAGAAATGGGTTGAGGGGATTAAACATATAATGAAACAGTTTGGCGATATTTTAAAACAGCATAAAGTGGAAGAGATTAAAACCGTTGGTGAAAAGTTTGATCCGACTCGTCATGAGGCGGTAGGCGAGGCCCCGTCATCCCAGTCATCCGACGGGATACAGTCCGACGGGGTGTCCGCTGCGCTTCGGGAACCTGGCACAATCATTCGTGAAGTTGATGGGGGGTATACGATGGGTGGGAGAGTGATAAAAGCGGCGAAAGTGATAATTTCTAAATCCTAATTCCTATTTTATGGGTAAATTTTTACGCGGCGTAGGTATAGCTTTAGGGTTGGGCGGTGCGGCGGCGGGAGGTGTTGAGGGCTATCGCAAAATGTCGCCAGAGTTATCTCATATGGTTTCGGCGGTCACGCCTACGCCAAATGTTGAACTATCGCTTCCTGCCGGAGACGATCCGTTAGTGGTTGTTAAGGACCCTGAAACGGGGGCCGCCGCGACTATAGGGCGGCATGGCGAGATTCCATATGTTCGCATTTCGGCAGAGCATGAACAAGCGCTGGATGATTATTTTAAAAAGAATGAAAAAACGACATTGGGGAGGAAATATAAATTTGGGTTGAGTCATGGCCGAGATCGCGCCGTCATCCAATTAAATGATAAAAGATTTCCGTCAATTGTTGCGTACGTGCGCACCTCATTTGATGGAAAATTAGCGCTTACCGATCAAAGAGGCGAACAGCTTAAAGTTCTTGGCAGTGTGACGGATTTAACACCTGCGTTGCTTGATGATTTAGACAAGCCAACGTATGCTGGGGTGGGAGAGCAAGAATTGCCGAGAATCGAAAATAAGCCAGAAGTTGCGGAAGCTCCAGTCGATGGACAGCCATTGCCGCGCCTGCCCGATTCGGTTAAATCAGAATAAGAAACAGAGAAACCGGATACAGCGGACTTACTTTAATTAAAAAACTTACATTATGCCCAGTTCTAAATTTTACCACCTTATTTTAGCGTTGTTTGTCACCTGCTTAATCATTTCTAACATCATCGCTGTTAAAATTGGTTCGTTTGCCGGGTATTTTTTACCGGTGGCGGTCATTTTATTCCCGATTACGTATATTATTGGTGATGTGCTTACCGAGGTGTACGGCTTTGCCGCCGCGCGGCGAGCGATTTGGACAGGGTTTTTGTGTAATTTGATAGCGGTCGTGGCGATTTATGTTGCGATTCAGATTCCCTCGGCTCCGTTTTTTGCCAATCAAGAAGCGTTTAAGAGTATTTTAGGTTTCACCCCGCGCCTCCTGGCCGCTTCGTTTATTGCATATTTAATTGGCCAGTTTGCAAATTCAATGGTGCTCTCCAAGCTCAAAGTGAGAACCCAAGGAAAATATTTATGGATGCGTACAATCGGATCAACGATTGTCGGCGAAGGCTTGGATTCCGCAATTTTCATCACATTAGCCTTTTGGGGTGTAATGCCCGGCGCGGTTGTAGGCCAATTGGTTTTGACGCAGTGGATTTTTAAAGTGTTGTTTGAAACGGTTTTGACTCCCGCCACCTATTTCGTAGTCGGGATTCTCAAAAAGAAAGAGAATATAGATGCGTACGATAAAAATATTAGTTTTAGCCCGGTGAAGTTATAATCGTATGATGATTGACGAGACAACCACCACAAAAAGAAGTTTTCCATTCAATATATTTTTTGCTATTGTCATTGCTGTTTTGCTTGTGGTTGTTGGCGTTTTGATATTCTGGAATTTTAAACTCAAGGCACAATTACATGCTCGGCTAGAGAATAATACATGCGCTCAATCGGTAAGCTCAGAAAATGTAGAATCGGAAGATACGGCCTGCGAAGAAGAAAAAGTAGACGCCGTACGAAAATATGCAAGCTCATTTGTTACCTCAACTGTTGTGGGAGATTGGGAGTTAACGTATGAGCCAACGCACCAAGCCCAGCTTACCGTATATAATAGGCAGGCTCAAAAATACGATAGATTATTTACCGATCTGCCCGGGCTTCAGATAGGCCCTGATCAAGAGGTCTATTTTGTCACCACCTCCAACCCAGGGTGGA
>CAZXIF010000066.1:0-13255 GCA_964640395.1 uncultured Gammaproteobacteria bacterium
TGATTCGCTAATATCACAACCATGACATATTAATTCTGGTCGGGCGAGTTTGACGGCGCGAATAAATTGACCCAAGCCACAGCCAATCTCAAGCACGTTAGTGCCTGACTGGAGGGGAGCTATGGCCTGCAGAGCTTGTGATAACCGAAAACTCGTTGGAGAAAACCAACTCAGACTAGCGGTGCCTTTGCCCCAGAGAGATTGGTTGTAATTGAAAGACATGTGACTAGTACGATGATTGGAAATTAGAAATTGGAAACTGGGGATCGACCGATTGTTGTCCGCCACTTATTCCCCAGTTTCAAATTTCCAATTTCTAGTCATTTACCAATCGTTTCGTAATTTCTAGTTTCTAAGCATAAGTCACTTTTCCAGTTTCAAGTCATTTTTTAATAATCAAACCAGAATTAGCATCCACGACAACTTGATCCCCATCTTGAAGCGAATCGAAATTTTGTCTGACGCCAACTATGCAGGGTATTTTTAATTCTCGAGCAACGATGGCGGCGTGGCTTAGGATGCCACCACGCTGCGTGATAATAGCGCCGGCTAATTTCATAAGCGGCAGATAGCGGACGTCCGTATTTTCTGTTACTAGTATATCACCTTGATTGAAGATTGTGTTGGCGATGGAATCCGCCGCAACAAAACGCACCCTACCCGTGGCAATACCCGGAAAAGCGCCAAACCCTTTAATGAGCGCGTCTGTTTCGGACGTGGGAGTAAAACGAGGCGGCAATATAACTGTAGCGAGCAAACGATTATAGTCGATGTAAAACAGCTCACCGGTATCATGTATGGTGGTTTCAAAATAACCGATTAGCCAATCACGCCAAAAAGTAGCGGATACTTTTTCACTGAGCCGGGTACGCTGACCACTATCTTTGATAGTAATCGCGGCAATCATTCGGTGTAATTGTTCGGTAATTTCAGGCGTTAACCCGACACCCTGCAGCTCGTAACCGTCATGCCAAAAACGGATGGGGGTGGATTTGGTGTCGCCTTTGGTAAGTTGATTGTGTTGGCCGGCGATAATTTCACCGGCCATGCCGGAATGGTTCACTACAAAAGTGGCTGACCACAACTGATCGCCGCAATGCCGGTATATTTCAGCCTGATAATCTTGAGGCGAAATAGCTAAGGTCAAAAACCAGTCTTGATAACATTGTTTTAACGACAACCCGCGATTGCGCAGTTTAGGCAAGCCGGGATGTTTGGGTATCAAACGAATAGCGCAAAGCTGATCACCGTTTTGCTGGAGCAGACTGGCAAAATCAGCCTCTTGGTTAGCCAGGGCAGCAGCTTCAAAAATATGCGGTACATCGGCGGGAAAATCCACTACCTCACGTAGGGCGGCAAAGCGCGCGGTTCGTGAATTATCTTCGAGGCGCAAGGCCTGGGCTTCGTCTGTCTTTCCGATAGCCGCGAACCATTCGGTGAGTGACGGTTGAAATTCGGACGTTTCAAGATTGGGCATAGGACTAGGTACGATGATTGGAAATTAGAAATTGGAAACTGGGGATCGACCGATTGTTGTCCGCCACTTATTCCCCAGTTTCAAATTTCCAGTTTCAATTCATTTACCAATCGTTTCGTAATTTCTAGTTTCTAATCATAAGTCACTTTTCCAGTTTCGAACCATTTAATATCCCTTCATATACCTTTTCCAAAGCACTTATATGGGTTTCCCAAGAAAAATTTTCAATCATTTTTTGTCGGCCAGCCTTACCATATCGCTCGCGATCTGCTTCATTTAGCGCGAGCGCCTGGGATAGTTTGGCGCTGAGATCAGGGCTGTTTCCGGTCTCAAACAACCAACCGTCCTGGCCTGGGGTCACACGCGTTCTGAGGCTTGGGGTATTGCTGACTACTACCGGACAACCAGCCGCCAGCGCTTCGCTTAGTACCAAAGAAAATGATTCGGTCTCATCAGAGGGAACTACTAGGCAAGTGGCGGAATTGTAGTATTGCCGCAGCCGTGATTCATCGAAACAGGGGCCGGCAAAAATTACCTGTTCGTTTAGGTTTAATTCTGAGACTAGGCGACGGTAGACACCGGCTTCATAGCCCCCACCGACAATAAGCAAGCGAGCGTCTTGACGCGTGGGCATGGTGAGCGCAAACGCCTTAATTAGTACCTCCAAACCTTTGCAGGCCAATAAATTACCCACGAATAAAATAATCTTCTTATCAACTAAATCTGAATGAGGAAAGGTCTGCCAATCTACCGGTTCGGGAAAAAATCGCTCCGTATCAACCCCGTTTACTATTTCTTGGATATCAGCCGCTGGCGCGCGGCGACCAAATTGAGTAGTGACAAAATGATTTCGATTAACGGTGATTAGGCGCGCGGCGCGGCGCTTGATCCAAGCGCTCAATAATGAATCATAGATAGTCTGTATGCAGCGCTTGATTAAACCGGTCGGGGCAGCTTCCATGTGAATAGTTACTACCAAGGGTATGTTCCAGAACCAGGCGGCCAGCGCGGCCCACTCGGCGCCACCATAGAAAGGATAGTGTAGATGAATGATATCAAACGAACGTAAACGCCAAAATAATTGGGGTACGGCTCCGGCATCACCCAGACGTAAGAGCGAACGGAGGCGAATAGTTGAAAAAAAGGCTGATTGAGGGATGGCGCTATCTTTATAGTCAAGAGTAAAAAAAACCGTCACTGCATTATGATGTTCAGCGAGACGCGTCGCTTCTTCAAAACAGACGCTGCCCATGCCACCGAGACGGGGCGGGAAGGTGGAAACGATTTGGGCGATTTTCATACGACAGTAAGGTGTAAACAATACTGGTTCCCTCCTTGAGGAGGGTTAGGGAGATGTAAAACGTTGACCAACATCCCCCGCGCCCCCCTCAAGGGGGGAATTGCCGACCTCTTCCAAAGCTTTTTTTCTGACAACCTGGGTTAGTTGTTTGTTCAGTCGTTCGATCTGAATGGTGAGACGAAAAATAATGAAGAAGAGAAAAGCTAATGATAGATAGACGACGAGGTCGGCGCCACGGCCGATGCCGACCAGCTCGGCTACTTGGGCGCTGGAATTGGGCAGGGCGACTACGAGCGCGGCTAAGAGCCAAAAAATACTCCAACCAATGGCTGAGCTTAAAGATAGTTCTTGAGCACGATATTTGCCCCAAACACGGGTAGTGGCGAACAGGAAAAAGATGATGAGGACTATTTGGGTGATTAGTAACATAACCAGTAATTTAACTTATTTTTCCCCAGATCCAATCGGAGATAATTTTGAATCCGCCGACTACGCCTAGTCCATAGCGATGATAACGTACTTCGACGGGATGTTCGACAAAAGATAATTGCTTTTTTTTAAGAGTCGCGATTAGTTCTGAATTGTGGGCCATGCGATCTTGGGTTAGGGTGATGTCTTCAAGCGCGCGGCGTGATAAAACTCGGAATCCATTTTGACTGTCGGAAAGACGGATGCCCGTTAACCAACGCTCCATCAATCGACTCAGTGGCAAGAGAATATAACGTTTGGACCAGGGGAGTTGAGAACGAGAGTCCAAAAAACGTGAGCCGAGGACTACGTCGACTTGGTTATCATTTAGGGCTTGAATGGCGCCCGCGATATCGGCTGGATTAAATTGACCATCGGCATCGAAATGCACGACTACGCTAGCGCCACTACGACGACAATATTCGTTGCCGGTTTCGAGGGCGGCACCTTGGCCGCGATTTATAGCATGACGCAATACCGTAGCGCCAGCTGACGCGGCTACCTGGCTCGTGTTGTCGGAGGAGCCATCGTCTACCACTACCAGCTCGTTGAAGCCTTGTGCCAGCAGGCCACGTAACACCTCGGGTAGGCGGGCGGCTTCATTGTAGGCGGGAATAACAACCGTAACCATATATGTTAAGTCCGTGGCCCAAATTGTAAAGCCTGGCGATTGGCCATGGCGTATTCAATGGTCTTGCGTAAGCCATCTTTAAGAGTAATCAGCGGAAACCAACCCAGCTGATTTTTGACGCGTTCGAGATTGGGCAAACCTTTGCGGGTCAAAAAAAGCAGGGCTTCGCCGGGGACAACGGTGGAAGAAGAGCCGGTCATTTGCACAATAAGTTCACCGACATCAATCATTTTTAGAATCGTATCGCCGCCAATATTTACTAGTTTGATAGCGCTGTCGCTGCCCATCAGGCGGACGAGGCCATCGACCATGTCGCTGACGTAGCACAGTGACGTAGACATATGGTCACCGCCATAAATAACCATTTCTTTCCCGGTAAGCGCGCTCATAATCGCGTCAATGATTGGCTGACCTTCAAAAAGTTTCATGTGCGGGCCATAGGTCGTAAAGACACGGGCGATCTTGGCATCGAGGCCGTAAACTTGCCGATACGTTTCTACGCACGTCTCAGCGAAGCGTTTACCTTCGTCGTAGCAGGCGCGCGGTGACAAATGATCGACTATACCTTTGTCCTCTTCGCCAAAGACAAATTTGGTATCACTAGCTGGACCATAAACTACAGAACTGGAGGTAAAAACATATTTAGCTCGATATTTTAAAGCTAGATCCAATGTATTGATCATGGCCGAGGAATTCGCCCAGAGTGATTTCATTTTTAATTTTTCAAAATCATCGGGGCTGGTGGGGCAGGCTAGGTGATAGATCTCTTGAATGCCTTGAAATTTGACTCTGAATTTATCAAGCTCGGCAAAGCTGTTCAAATCAATAGCTTTATTTACATCGTAATTAATGAACTCAAAGTCAGAATATTGGAGCAGGTGGTTGATATTTTGCGGGCTGGAGTTGGAAAAATCATCGAGACAAATAACCTTGGCTTCTTTGAGCAGGCGTTCACATAGATGTGAGCCGATAAACCCGGCGCCGCCTGTGACGAGTACGTTCTTTTTTTCAAAAATTGGAGTGTCCATAGTATCCTTAATAATATAGCTTTTTTAGTATAACAGGGGGAGGCAAGGTTGACAACAGGCAGCTAAAACACTCCGCCCTTAATCACTGGCAATGTAATAGTTTTTATTACTTTCTCCCGCGGAGTAAAAATGGAAAAGTTACCTCCGATTAGTTGGATCGGGAACAGTTCTTGTATTTGGTCCTGATTTACATCAGTTAGCAACATTTTCCAGGGTTTAGTTTTTTGCCCCAGCAGTGAGCCGTTTTGCCAACTATTGCTACCAATATCGACGGTGAACCATTGGATCTGGTTGGCGCGCTTGATAATAATACTCGCTTCGTCACGGCTAACTCCGAGAGTATTGCCCACGCGCAAGTCTTGAAATGCCGTCACGTTACGCAGTGTCCAGGTTTGTTTTTTGCCAGTCGTAAGCAAGGGTGTTTCAGTAAGGTTTAGGCTGGTTTTTTTGAGTTCAGCAGTAACGATGCTTTGGTTGTGTAGGGCAACGTCCCAGCCAGCCAAACCGTTTGGAAACTTTAGTTCACGCTCAATCTTCGCGGCTTGCGCGTCCAGCACCATGATTGAGGTAGTTGGTTTTTTACCAGGTTTCGTAACCTCGACAACCCACTTTACTTCGGTCGGACCAAGCCGGATGAAGCGTAAACGATTAATGGTTACTATAGTCCTATTATCGATAGCGTTTTTTAAAACGGGCAACTCCTCGAGCAATGTACCGTCTTCCTTCAAGAGGCTCACATAATAATAACCAGCTTTTTTTATTAATAACATGAGTTGGCGTTCGCCATCTGAGTTCAAGTCAAGCGCGCTAAAATCTTTGATCACGCCGTCACTGCTGTTAGCGACAGCCTGAGTAGCGCTGGTTAAGAGGTCAAAACGTCTTAATTCTGGGCCAGCCAAATAAAATAGGACGGTGGAAGAGAGGGTTTTTTGCGCAGCGATAACAACCGGCGGAGCGCCAAGCTTGGCGCGGGTGATGGCTTGGTCCAAGTTCAAACGACCGCGACCAATTTTGCCAACGAAAGATGGGCTAAGCGCATCGACTGGGTCGGCAGTTTGTAGCAAATTATCGATAATATCGCGAGCTGACCAGTCGGGGCGGATTGATTTGATAAGAGCGGCTGCTCCGGCCACGAGCGGGGCGGCAAAAGAGGTTCCTTGATAGGGCCCGCTGAAGTTATTGGGGTAGCCATATTGTGGCGCATAACGATCGGTACTATAGATATTTTCTCCCGGGGCTGATATGTCCACACAGGAACCATAATCAGCAAAACGACTTAAGCCGCCCCGTACATTCAAAGAAGTTACTCCCAGAATCCAATTGACATCATCTCCTCTGTCGAAACAAACTGGAAATTGGGGAAACTGGTCGAGATCGCCTTGTTGGTTGGCGCGATTGTTGCCGCTGGCGGCTACGACCACTATGCCTAGATCATAGGCGCGGCGGAAAGCGGCTTTGAGTTCGGGATCCTGATAATCGCCAACAAAACTCATCGAAATTACGTCGGCTTTTTGTTGTATCGCATAATCCACGGCCTGTACTACATTGAGCACGATGCCATTGCCGGAGTTCGCGATAGCGCGCAGCGGCATAATTTTGACTTGCCAATTCAGGCCGGTGCCCGCAAGCCCATTGTCCCCTACCGCGCCGATTAATCCGGCCACGAGGGTGCCATGTTTTACCGCTTCAGCGTCATCTTTATTATCAAAAACTGAGGGTCGGGCATCATTATTCTGATCAACAAAATTCCATCCGGTCGTATCATCAATGAAGCCATTGTTATCGTCATCGAGCTGGTTGTCGGGAATTTCTTTTAGATTATGCCAAATATTGGCGCGCAGATCATCGTTCCAAACATCAATGCCGGTATCAATTACGGCCACGGTAACTTGAGCAGAGCCAGTCGCGTTGTCCCAGGCGGCGGGAGCCTTGATTTGTTCCCACATGAGCTGTTGATCGGAGTAACGTAGGTCGTTTGGAATTTTTGCCAGGGCAGTTAGCGGCAGGCTTAAAAACAGGCCGATAAGGGCGCTGGCGGTTGCTTTTTTTGCTAAAATGAGGTAGAATTGACGCATATTAACAGTCTATAAGCTAGTTTTTAATTATACTCTATTTTAAGGAAAAAAAGAATAATCAGGGGTATAATTTTCAAGTTTCAAAAAACTATGTATCGTTTTAAGCAGCTCATGTTGGTGGTTGGAGATGTTCTCCTTTTTTACGCTGGCTTATTGGCCAGTATTTACATCCGATTCGGTAGTTTAGCCGGTAACAATAACCTACCGGAATTATTGCAGGCGCTGGGTTTTCTATATGCTATCGGGGTCTTGATTTTATTTATTATTGGTTTGTATGATATCGGACGAATCAAGCCTGGGGTATCGCTCTATCGTAAAGTAGGACTGAGCGCTTTGTTGTGGGTTATCGCCGGTGTGGTTTATTTTTATCTTAATCCGGAGTTGCGGATCACCCCTAAAACCACCCTGGTCTTGAACGCGTTGGTGACTTTTTTCCTGATCGGCTTGTGGCGGATTGTACAAAATAGGTTGCTGGTGGCGGAGGTTTTTAAAACGAGCCTGGTCTTCGCGGGATATACCCCGGAAGTGGAGCAAATTATCGCACGTATTCAGAAGGAGCCGGGACGAGGCTACCAGGTGGCGGGGATTATCACTGACCAGCCAAATGCTTTGCCCCCGACTATCGCGCTGATCAGTCCGGAACAATTGTATGAAGAAATTCGCTCTCAGCATATCAATGTGATTGTGCTCGGTCCGGAGTTCGCCAATAACAGTGGGTTTTTAAAGGCGTTGTACGCCCATCTGTTCAAAAAAATTGAGATCGTCACTTTGGCTGAGTTATACGAAGAAATTTTCGGACGGATTCCACCGTTTATTTTTTCGGAATCATGGTTTCTGACGAATTTGCGCGAGCAACAGAAAAAAATTTATGATCGGTTTCGTATTTTGATTGACTATGCTATAGCCGGAATAATTGGTTTATTCTTTATGATTACAGTTCCTTTGATTGCCCTCTTAATTAAACTGACCTCGTCTGGACCGATTTTTTTTAGTCAGAAACGCATCGGACGGCTGGGAAGGCCATTTACGATTTATAAATTTCGTACGATGAAAGTATTAAGCGCGGACGGCAGCGCGGAAGTAAACGGACCGGAGTTCGCGCAAACAGATGACGCGCGCATTACTACGGTTGGAAAAATTCTACGGCGCGCCCGGCTGGATGAATTGCCACAATTTTTTAATATTTTGAACGGCGACATGGCGCTGATTGGGCCCAGGCCCGAGCGGCCGGAATTCGTGAAGAAGTTGACGGAAACAATGCCGTTTTATTCATTACGGCACTTGATCAAACCTGGTCTTATGGGTTGGGCGCAGTTGCAGGAAAGTTATTATGGCACGATCGCGGAAAACTTGCGCAAGCTCGAATATGATTTGTATTATATAAAAAATCGTGGGGCGCTACTTGACCTCACGATTTTGCTCAGGACGATTCCGATTGTGGCGCGGATGATTGGACGGTAATGGAAACCAGAAATTAGAAATTAGAAAAGTGATTTATGATTAGAAATTAGAAATTTGAAATTAGGGATTGAGTGATTAGTGATCGCCAATTACTCCCCAGTTTCCAATTTATAATCATTCACTAACGAGGTCTCATTTCAGGGCCGCTTTGATTAGCCCCACAAACAAGGGGTGCGGATGCAGCGGGCGCGACTTAAACTCTGGGTGAAATTGCGTGCCAACGAAATAGGGATGATCTTTGAGCTCGATGATCTCGACTAAATTTGATTCTGGATTGGTGCCGACGAAACGCATGCCAGCAGATTCCATGCTGGCTTTATAGTCGTTGTTAAATTCGTAGCGGTGACGGTGGCGTTCGCTGATCTCGGTGGCGCCATAAGCGCGCTGGACAACGCTCCCCGGTTCGAGCACACAGCGATAGGCGCCGAGGCGCATGGTGCCGCCATAGTGATTGCGACGAACATTTTCGGCTTGATTCGGATTGATATGGATAACCGGCTCGGTAGTTTTGACATCTACCTCGACGGTGTGAGCGGCTGATTTACCCAGCACGTTGCGGACAAACTCAATACAGGCCAGTTGCATGCCGTAGCACAGGCCGAGATAGGGTATTTTTTGTTCGCGCACGTAGCGCACTGCCTGGATAATGCCTTCGATACCGCGCGAACCGAAACCGCCGGGTACAATGACGGCATCATAGACTTTTAGATTGTGAACGGCGGATGGATCTTGTTCATACTGTTCGGCGTCGATCCAGGTCAATTCTGGGGTGGCTCCCTGGTTCCAGGCGGCGTGTTTGATAGCTTCGATGACGGAAATGTAGGAGTCGGACAAGGTGTAGTCTCCCGTACCAAAGTACTTGCCGACCACGCCGATCTTTAGAGGTTTATCGGCGCTGCGCATTTTTTTAATAAACGCGTTCCAGTCAGTGCTTTTATCCTGACGGAATTTGAGACGTAATTTCTTGGCCAGACGGTCGCTCAGGTGTTGGCGTTCAAAAATGCTGGGAACGTCGTAAATGCTCTCTACATCGGGACCGGAAATGACATCTTCCTCGCTTTGCAAGCCGCAGAAAATAGCTAACTTTTCACGCCGGGGCTTATCGAGTTCGGCGTGGCCACGGGCGATAATGAGATCGGCCTGGATACCACTGCTATTGAGGGCGCGGGCGGCGTGTTGGGTGGGCTTGGTTTTCATCTCTCCTAAATGGCCCGGTACTGGTAAATAGCTGACTAATACAAACAACACATTATTTGGTTGCTGCAAACGCAGCATGCGCGCCGCTTCAAGGAATAAAATATTTTCATACTCCCCCACCGTGCCACCGATTTCTATAACCATCACTTCGGCTTTCGCGACCGAGGCGGCTTTTTTGATGCGGCCGATCACTTCGAGTGGAATATGGGGCACAACTTGGACACACTTGCCTTTGTAATACATGCTACGCTCTTTTTCGATCACGCTCTGGTAGACCCGGCCCGTGGTCATGTAGTTGAGTGACGTAATGTCGGCATCGAGGAAGCGTTCGTAATTACCAATATCTTGATCAGTTTCATCGGCATCTTCGGTGACGAAGACTTCGCCGTGTTCTACGGGATTCATGGTGCCAGCGTCTACATTAACATAAGGATCAATTTTTATGGCTGATACCGCGAGGCCGCGATTTTTTAAAATCCGACCGATAGAAGCTACGGCAATACCTTTGCCGACTCCGCTCATCACCCCGCCCATGACGAAAATGTATTTGGTGTTGGCCATAGTAAAAATATAAACCGAAACTAGAAACTAGAAATGACGTAATCATTTACCAATCTCCGCGCTTAACCGGACGATTATTTCAGCTTCGAGTCCATGCTTTAGTTTAATTTTGACTTTGTGCTCGCCGAGCGTTTTGATACTCGGTAGTTGTAATTCATTTTTAGAAACGGCGTGACCGCGTTGGCGTAGGGCGTCGGTAATCTTTTGCGCGGACAGGGCAGCATAAAGTACCCCCTGATCATTGGTCTTTTCGGACAATTCAATTTCTAGCCCATCGATTTCTTCGGTCAATTGCGCTTGGCGGCGAAACTCGGCCTCGGCCGTAGAGGTTTTTTTCTGGTGTTGAGAGGCTATGGCAGCGAGGGCTTTGGGTGAGGCTTGCACAGCTAAATGGCGGGGGAATAAAAAATTCCTGGCATAGCCTTCGGAGACCTCTTTTACCTCATCAATTAGCCCAAGATTGGTAACATTTTCTAGCAGAATGACCTTCATGTACACAGATTTAGACGGATTGTAAGACGGATTTTCGCCTGTTGGGGCGGATTTTCGCCTGTTGGGGCGTATTGCAATACGCCCCTACGCACCTTGATTTTTATACTAACATAGTATACTATAGGCGAACTTAAAAGACAACGAAGACCCGTTGTTGAATGACTGGAAACTAGAAATTACGAAACGATTGGTAAATGACTAGAAATTGGAAATTTGAAACTGGTGAATAAGTGGCGGACAACAATCGGTCGATCCCTAATTTCAAATTTCTAGTTTCTAATCATAAGTCACTTTTCCAATTTCTAGTCATCAATTATAAATAAAAAAATGTACAAGCCAAAAGGGAAAATTATTGAACCAGTCGAGCCGACGACCGAGCTAAAATCCGGTATTGTGACGCTGCTTGGACGCTCGAATGCCGGTAAGTCAACTTTGCTGAATACCTTGGTGGGCACGAAGATCGCGGCGGTGACGGATAAGCCACAAACTACCCGCCATAATATCCATGGCATTTTGAATCACGCGCGTGGACAAGTGGTGTTTGTGGACACGCCCGGTGTTTTTAAACAAAATAGCTCGATTTTATCCGGACAGCTGGTGAAGACGGTGCATGAGGCCATGCAGCATATCGATGTGGTGGTGTATGTATGTGACCCGAGTAAATCTATCGGGGTGGAAGAGCGATCGATCTTATCCCTCTTGCGCTCCAATCCGGCGCCGAAAATAATGGTGATTAATAAAAGTGATTTGTCCACCCGAGAGAAAGAATTTTTGCAGGATTATTTAGCTTTGTCCGGCGAATTTACGGCTGTGTTTGAGTTATCAGCTTTAAAAAATCGCCATATTCAACCTTTGGTCGAGCGAGTGTTGGATTTGTTGCCGGTGGGTGTGCCGCTGTATCCGCCCGAGCAGTTGACTAACGTGGATAAAAATTTTTGGGTGGCGGAATTGATTCGAGAGAAAGTTTTTTTGGCGCTACGCAAAGAAGTGCCTTATACCACGCAGGTAGAAGTTGTGGCGATGGAAGAAAAGCCGGATTTATTTGTGATTACCGCGGTTATTTATACCTATGATGCGCGCTATAAAAAAATGATTATCGGTACCGGAGGGCGGGCCATCAAAGAAATTGGTATTGCGGCGCGCAAGGAATTGGAACAGGCGCTGAATAAGAAAGTGTTTTTGGAGTTGAATGTAGAGACGGATAAGCTTTGGTTTGACCGGTTGTAGGGAATTTATTTTGCTTTGAGTACCTGAAGCGCTTTATCAAGTAATTTATCCTGACCGATTTTGTCCTTTTCCCAATCTTCTTTGATTTCGATATCCGGCTTAATCCCCTCTTTGTTAATATTTTTACCGGCCGGGGTAAACCATTCGGCGATGGTGAGTTTGAGGGCGGAGCCATCGGGGAAGGTTTCATAATCCTGTACTGAACCTTTGCCGTACGTTTTTTCACCGATGAGGGTGGCTTGGTGTTTGTCTTGCAGCGCGCCGGCTACTATTTCGGAGGCGGAAGCGGAGCCGCCGTTTACCAAGATTACCGTGGGCATATTCGCTAAGGGGTGCGCCCCGGAGGTGACGTGATCTTTGTGGTAGCCATTAACCCCTTTTTCACTGACGATGACGCCACTCGCGACCCAGGCGCTGGCCATGTCTACGGCGCTGTTGAGGTAGCCGCCGGGGTTATTTCGTAAATCTATGATAACTCCGGTAACTTTGCGGCTTTGCAACTCTTTGACCGCGGCATTGAATTGGGGCATGATGGCATCATTGAATTGCATCACGCGCAAGTAAGCAATGTTGCCTGGTTTGTAGGTGGTGATGACCGAGGGCACATTGATCTTGGCGCGGAAGATTATATAGTCTTTGGATTTAGTACTCGGAGCGCGCAGGATTTCCAAAGTAACGCTCGTGCCGCCTTTGCCGCGAATTTTGCTGACGGCGGCACCAACATCCATGCCTTGGGTGGCGACTTTATCGATGGACACAATTTTATCGCCTGGCCTAAGACCGGCTTTTTCTGCCGGAGTACCAGGCAGCGGAGCGATGATGAGAAGTTGATTATTTTTAAGACCAATTTCCGCGCCGATACCCTCTAGCTCACCGGCTAAATCCTTCGTAAATTGATTGGCAGCTTGGGGTGGGAGATATGATGAATGAGGGTCGCCCAATGATGCGACCAGACCTTGGGTGGCGCCGTAATAAAGATCGGCGTCATTGATAGGCTGTTTGACGTATTTTTGTTTGATCCTGTCCCAAACTGTCCAAAATTGATTGAAATCAACTGATTGCGAGTGATTGATCGCCCGATTCACAATCAGAGTCGGGGTGGTGCTGCTATACTCACCAGCGATGGTAATTTGGGGTTTTAATTGCCAATTACGGCCAATAAAAATACCGGTGCCAAAGGTGAGGATTAAGACAATAACGGCTCCGTAGGTGCCGAGATAGTGGCGAGCGCGGTTGTGGGTTGGGGAGGGAGAATCCATACGTATTTGTAATTGATGACTAGAAATTGGAAATTGGGTGTAAATTTGTGATTGGAAACTAGAAATTGGAAATTAGAAA
>CAZXIF010000067.1:0-14101 GCA_964640395.1 uncultured Gammaproteobacteria bacterium
TTTTTTTCAACATATATCAAGCGCCTATGAAAACGATGTGATTAAAGGCGTACAAGATCTGCAAGGAATGGGAGACGCTGAGTTTAAAACCGATTTGGCCTGTCAAATTGTAGTCAATTCTATTATTGCAAAGAAGAAGTATTCTTATATTAAAAAATTTATCTGGGCATTTGGGATTCAACTTGTTATGTTTTTAGCTTTAATTTTTGTTAGTTTACTTTAGCCACTGTTATGTCAGAGTTTAAAGACGATTTAATAAAAGATGTAAACTATTTTTTTGATGGTGATTATGATGTTGTGCAGGGTAGGGTCGTGCCTAGTGTAGACGAAGTGGTTTTTGGCAGATTTGGTAAAGAAGTCGAACTCGCCATGCTTTTTATCGATGTTAAGGAGTCAACAAAAATAGTTGATGCTTTTCGTCTTAAAACTGCTGCTAGAATGTACCAGTCATTTTTAAGAGGCGTAACTCTTATTTCTCTTAAAAATGATGGTGAAGTGAGAAGTTTTAATGGCGATGGAGTTTTAGTAACTTTTTATGGCGAATCAAAGTGCAACAACGCTGTTCGTTCGGCATTGCAAATGATGGATTTTATTAATAATATTTTGAAGCCAAAATTACGTAGTTATTTTGTGAACAATAAACAAGCTCAAAACCTTCTTTTTGATTGTGGCATAGGCATAGATGTTGGTAATATTTTTGTTGTCCGAGGTGGTGCTAAAGGCGATGATAATAATGATTTAGTGTGGGTAGGCAACCCGACAAATTATGCAGTAAAGCTTTCTGCTCAATCAAAAATAGTGTCCCAAGATAGCCTTGGGGCGAATGTAACAAAAATTTATAATATTCATATTACGAATCGAGTATATTCAAAACTCAAGCCAGAACTTAAAATAACGAAAGGTGGTATTTTTGGCCCCGTTAATATTTGGCAAAAGCAACCTGTTGCATTAGGTGCGTTTTTGCCCAGCTCATTAGCTACGACCACGATTTATAGAACAAATAAAATTTTGCCTTTTTAGTGAGTATTTTTTCAAAACTCCTATGTCCACCAAACAATCAACCGTCGATTATATTCTCGACCAGCTAAAGCCACTTGATAACGTCGCGGCGCGCAAGATGTTTGGCGAATATGGTTTGTATTGCGATGGGAAAGTGGTAGGACTTATCTGTGATGATACGCTGTTTTTAAAAATTACGGAGTCGGGTAGAAAATTAGTCGGCAAGTATTATCAAGAAGGTTTTGCGTATCCGGGGGCGAAGGCATCGATGGTGATTGATGGCGACCAGATTGAAGATGGTGAATGGTTGTGTGAACTGGTACGGATTACGACGGACAATGTGCCAACGCCGAAACCAAAAAAAGATAAAGTGAAGAAGATTAAGAAGAAAGTATGAATACGCTATCAAACGACCCGCTGCACGGCAAAACTTTGAAATCTATCTTGGAATTTTTGGTGAAGCGGTACGGCTGGGTGGAGTTGGGTCGGCGGATAAAAATAAAATGTTTTTTGGTTAATCCGAGTATTAATTCGAGTCTGACTTTTTTGCGTAAAACGCCCTGGGCGAGGGAAAAGGTGGAGGTGTTGTACTTGTTAAGTATTTAGAGCCACCGTCGGAAAATTTTTCAGCCCGACTCTGTCCCGTTCGTCAGTTGGCGGATGGGACATTTTTATATCGGACAGGAGCCTGATTAAACCGGTTGCGAAATTTCCCACAGCGTTTGCCAAATTACTTTCATGGTGGCGCTGTAATCAAAACTGGTCACCAGTAGGCCATATAATTCGGGCAGTAAACTAAGTGTGGCCACTTTCTTGTCCCAGATGAGAATAATGGATTTATATTTGCCCCGCATGGCTGGCGGAGCCAAACGGACTTCACGGTTGAAGAGGTGATGTTGGTTGTAATAATCGTCGTCTAGGAGGGTATCCCAGATGCTATAGGTGGCTACTCCGGCCACTTTTTTCAAGTCTAAAAAACGCGCCATAAATTCCTCGGTCAAACTGAGCCGTAAATCTTTAATGTCGGGAATAATCGCATATAATTTTTTTTCTTCATTATTCTGTGCTACCTGCTCGGCCAGGTTCATAATTCCCTCGCGCCCTTTATAGAATTCTACGTGCGGCGTCAATTGGGTCTCAGAGCTGGTGGGAAAAAATGGCAAGAATTTGTCGATTTTTTTCTCTAACCGCGCTAATTCATCTCGTTTTCGTTCGGCGATAGTCTTGAGCTGCTCGGGGGGCGCGGCCCGGTAGCGCGCGACGCGGGTGGAGCCAGCACTGTGTACCAGTCCTTTTTCGACCAGGGTTTCGAGCGCATGGTAAACGGTAGGGCGCTTGATGCCGGTTTGTTCCGCGATAGCGCTGGCCTCGGCCTGGCCTATCTCTAGGATTTTTAAATATACCTGAGCTTCGGTTTCGGCGAGGCCAAAGGAGGATAAGAGGGGGAGAAGGTTCATAAGGTATGGCTAGTTTAGTCTGTTTATAACTATTTGTCAATGTTTATTTGACAAATACATTTTTTAGCTTAAATAATGCCTTTTTTGTGCTTATATTTTTTTATCACATTCATGTTGACTATTGCTAAAATAGAGCGTATTATACCGGGTTGCTTCGGCAACAAAAACAGGCCAGCGTATGACGCTGGTTAAGGAGGCAGACGTGAAAACTAGACAACTCGTGATGGTAGGAGTTGCCTTAGTCCTCGGCTGGGGTGTCTTGATCGATGGCCTTTTGATCCTAAACGCGGTGGCTGTGGTGATCCACGGTTTCCGGCCGCCGCAGGACGCTCGTTTAGCGCTTATGATCGTGGTGTGGTACATAACTGCACCGGTTCAGTTACTAATGCTCGGTGGGCTGGGGGCTATTTTCAAGTGGTTGATTAGGAAGAAAAAAAAAGAATAGGGAAATTGATCGGCGCGCTCTGTCGGCCGGTCCAAATAGCTCACGGTTACTTATGCCGTGGGCTTCTTCATGCCTCTCGACAGACGGGCAGAAAAGTCTTACACTGGGTGAACGTGCCCTTTCGTTTGGGCTATTTTCTTTGGGAATTATGCCAACGAAGGTTATTTTGGTTGATGCCAGCGATAGGCAAATTGGCACGGAATTCAAGATAAAATGCCATAGGTAAGCGAAAGATACTATGAATATTCGATATTTAAATTCAGCGCAAGAACGGCGCGCGGCTTTGATCAAAGAGACGGGCGCGCGCTTGGATCATGTGGCCAAGCACTCAGTGGCTGACGAAAAAGGGGCAGCACATAATTGCGAGAATATGATTGGCCAGGTGCGGGTGCCGCTGGGTGTGGCCGGACCGCTGAAGATTCATTTTTTAAAATCATCGGATAAAAAAAAGGCGGTGACGCGTGACATGTATGTGCCGCTGGCGACCACGGAAGGCGCGCTGGTGGCGTCGATTAGTCGCGGCTGCAAGGCGCTGACTGCTGCTGGAGGCGTGCGGGTGACGTGTGAGCGTGTTGGAGCGACACGTGGGCCAGTGTTTTTTGTAAAAAATTTAGAGGAGCAAGAAATGTTGCGGCGATTTTTGGAAACACGATTTAATGATTGTAAAAAAATTGCTGGAAAAACTTCAAAACATCTAACGTTGACTGAAATTACTTCCCAAGGCGTGGGGCGGTATCGGTATGTGCGGTTTGTGTTTCATACTCAGGACGCGATGGGAATGAATATGGCGACGTTTGCCAGTGAGGAGCTGGTGCAGTTTATTGAAGCGAAAACGGGCGCGCGATGTGTGTCAATCGCGGGGAATTATGATGTCGATAAAAAGCCGTCGTGGCTGAATTTTATCAATGGGCGCGGGATGCGGGTGTCGGCGGAGGCGGAAGTGTCTGGCGACATCCTGAGGACTGTTTTAAAAACTAATGCGCGCGCGATGGCTGAGGTATGGCAGGTGAAGTCAATGTTGGGGAGCGTGATGAGTGGGACGATGGGGGCGAACGCGCAGGTGGCGAATGTCGCGGCGGCGATTTTTTTGGCGACGGGGCAGGATATCGCGCAGGTGAGTGAAGCGAGTTTGGCGGTGACGACGATGGAAGTAATCGGAAAAAAAGAGGAGAATTTGTATGTCAGTGTGTATATGCCGGATGTGATGGTGGGGACGGTGGGTGGCGGTACTGGTTTGCCAACGCAGCGGGAATCATTGGCTTTGCTCGGGGTCGCTGGAGGTGATCACGGCGAATATGCGGAGCGTTTGGCTAGTGTGGTAGGCGCGACGGCGTTGGCCGGGGAGATTTCGTTATTAGCATCGTTGTCGGAAGGCACCTTGGCTCGGGCGCACAAGAAATTGGCGCGAAAATTAAAATAGATTTTTTATGGTTGGAATTGTGAGTTATGGAGCGTATATTCCGCGGTACCGAATCAAGGTGGCCGATATTGCGCGTGCCTGGGGGAAAGATCCGGATGAGGTGACGCGTTCGATCGGGGTATTTGAGAAGTCGGTGGCAGCGCCGGATGAGGATGCGGTGACGCTGGCAGTGGAAGCGGCGCGTGACTGTGTTGGCGAAGGTGGCGTGGCGCCTGAGAGCATTGGTGCTTTATTTGTTGGTTCGGAAAGTCATCCGTATGCGGTGAAACCAAGCTCTACGATGGTTGGAGAGTTGCTTGGTCTTGGTACCAATTATTTAGCGGCAGATTTAGAGTTCGCGTGTAAGGCGGGGACGGCGGGGATTCAAATGGTGGCGGGATTGGTGGCCTCGGGTCAGATTTCGTATGGACTCGCGATAGGATCGGATACGGCGCAGAGTCGTCCGCAGGATGCGCTGGAGTATGCTGCGGCGGCAGCGGCGGGGGCGTTTGTTTTGGGGAAAGAAAAAGTGATTGCGGAGCTTTTAAACTATTCTTCTTATTCGTCGGACACGCCGGATTTTTGGCGGCGTGAGGGGGAAGCGTATCCAGAGCATGCGGGACGGTTTACGGGGGAGCCGGGATATTTTGCGCAGGTGGTGGGGGCGGCGAAGAATCTGTTGGCAGAGATTAAAAATAAGCATGGTGTTGAACCGGCGGCGATTAATCAGGTGGTGTTTCATATGCCGAATGGGAAGTTCCCGAAGGAGGTGAGCAAGCGGTTGGGCTTTAGCAAAGAACAGTTGGCGACGTCGCTCGTTGTCGGTGAGATAGGAAATCCGTATTCGGCGTCGTCGCTGGTTGGTCTCGCGGCGGTGCTGGATGTGGCGAAGGCGGGGGAGTTAATTTTTATGGTGTCGTATGGGTCGGGGGCGGGGAGCGATGCTTTTTTGTGGCGCGTTACGGAGGAGGTTGTGGCTGGTCAGGTTTTGAAAAAGCAGGCTGGGATTATGGTAAGGGAGCAGATTGGACGAGCGGAGTATATTGATTATTTGAAGTATTTGCAGTTTACGCATAAGGTCTGAGGGATTGGTTTACGCTGAACAGATGATATTTGTTCAGCTAGAAGAGGGATTTTAGAAGTTGAACGTTTCAAAAGTTTTTTATGAAAGTGACGATCGCGGGGGCGGCAGCAACTAAATTTGGAGAACTGTGGAATGTGTCGCCGCAGGCTTTGGCGCGCGAGGCCGTGATTGGCGCGATTGCGGATGCGGGGATTGAGGCTCAGAAGGTTGAGGCCTTGTATGTGGGGAATATGTTGTCGGGGATGCTAGGCGGGCAGGAGCATTTGGGAGCATGGTTGGCAGAAGCGTGTGGGCTCCGTGTTCCGGCTTTGAAAGTTGAAGGCGCGTGCGCTTCGGGGGGGTTGGCTTTGTTTACGGCGGCGCAGAGTATTTTGTCCGGGCAGTATCAGACGGTGGTGGTGTTGGGGATAGAAAAGATGACCGATTATAAAGCGGAAGCAGTAGCGGCGGCGCTGATGGGGGCGGGTAGCGAAGAGGAGAGGTTGGCTGGGGCGACTTTCCCTGGGTTGTATGCGATGTTGGCGCGGATTCATATGGCGGAGTTTGGGACGACGCGGGAGCAGTTGGCAGCGGTAGCGGTGAAGAATCATTATCACGCGAGTTTGAATCCGAAGGCGCAATTTAAAAATATTTTGACAGTCGAACAGGTTTTAAAAAGTTCGAAGATTGCTGATCCGCTTACTCTGTTGGATTGTTCGCCGATTTCTGATGGAGCGGCGGCGGTAGTATTGAGTGCAACTCCAGGTGGGGTGGTGATTCGGGCGAGCGCGATCGCGACGGATACGCTGGGGTTGGCCCAGCGTTCTAATTTGACCGAGCTTAAGGCGGTGAAAGACGCGGCGGGGAGAGCCTTTCAGATCGCTGGGATTACGGCGCAAGAGATCGATGTGGCGGAGGTGCATGATTGTTTTAGTATTGCCGAAGTGTTGGCTTTGGAGGATTTGGGATTTTTTAAAAAAGGTGAGGCGGCGGGCGCTATTGAGCGGGGCGAGGTGACGCTCGGGACTGCTAAGAAATTAGTCGTGAATACGTCGGGTGGACTCAAGGGGTGTGGGCATCCGGTGGGGGCGACCGGGGTGAAGCAGATAGTGGAATTGACGCAGCAGTTGCGAGGAAGTGCTGGAGCGCGCCAGGTGCCGGGCGCACGGTTTGGGCTCGCTCAGAATGTGGGAGGCAGCGGCGCAACTGCAGTCGTGCATATTTTGGAACGTCTTTAGCAGGGTGCCGTTCGGAGGTAAAATATTTTATTTTCTGGCTCGCAAATCAGAGCGGGCAAAGGGCTTAGCGGGCAGACTGTGCTCGGCGGCGAAAACAAAATATTTTACCTCCTCACTAAGTTTTTTGGAGAAGTTTTTTTAGAATCATTTGTATGATTAGTCCGGTAAAAATGTGGCGAGACCAAAAAGAGCTGGTAGGGTTGCCAGGCAAGATTGGGAAGATTATTTCTTGGACGATTATTCGCGTACCGCCGGGAGATATTTTGGTGGCAGCGCCATATCCAGTGGTATTAGTTAGTTTTGAAAATGAACAGAAGAGTCGGATGTGTCAGTTGGTGGATTGGAAAGAAGCTGATCTGCAGATGGGGCAGATGGTGCGGTTTGTTGTGCGACGGTTCACTGACAATAATAAAGAAGGTGTCATTTCGTATGTTATTAAGGCTCAGCCGGTTGTATGGTAACTGTTTCTGCGCCAGGGAAAATTTTTTTGATGGGGGAGCACGCGGTGGTGTATGGCCGACCGGGACTTTTGGCGGCGGTTGATAAGCGGGTGAGGGTGTCTGTTTCGAAAGGTCGGACAGGCCTCGATATTCAAACCGATAGTTCGGTGGGGTATATTCGGCATGCGGTGCGGTGTTGGCAGAGGTCAAGTGGTGTGAAGGAACTACCGCCTTTAAAGATTAGGGTGGAATCTGATTTTTTAGCGGGGTATCATTTGGGGTCTTCGGCGGCGGTCGCGGTGGCGGTAGTGGCGGCGCTCGGTGTGTATTTTAAGAAGCCGTGGGATCCGGCGGGGTTTGCGTCGATTGCCGAGGAGATTGAGCGTAAGGCGCATGGTACGGCGTCGGGGGCGGATACGGCGATTGTGGCGCGTGGGGGATTGTTGTGGTATCGGAGGGAAACGGAATTTTTGAAAACGGTGTCGCCATTATCGATCATTATTGCTCCGAAGTTGAATCATTTTTGGCTGGTGGATACGGGGTTGCCCAAGGAAACGACTAAGGAGATGGTCTCACTGGTGCGGGCGAAGTGGGAGCGGCGCAAGACGGCGATGAAAAAGATGTTGAAGTTGAATGAGCAGATTACGAAGCGGGTGTTGACGGCGGTGGTGCGTGCGGATGAGACGGGATTGATTGCGGAGTTGCGGGCGGGAGAGAAGACTATGGAGGTGCTTGGTGCGGTGAGTCGGTCGGCGCAGCGGTTTGTGCGGGCGGTGGAGAGAAGTGGCGGAGCGGCTAAGATTTTGGGTGGAGGCGGCAGGCGTGGAGGGGTTGGTTTTTTGTTGGTTTATCATGGTAATAAAAAGGTGTTGGAGCAATTAGTGAAACGAGTTGGGTATTCGGTTGAGGCGGTGGAATTGGGGTGTGAAGGGGTGCGAATCGAGAAATAGAGTTAAGTTGGCTTCATGTTTTTTAAGAGTTTTTCACCTTATGGTCAAAGTAAGTGCGCCGGGAAAATTGATGGTGCTGGGGGAGCATGCGGTGGTATATGGTCGGCCGTGTATCGTGACGGCGGTGGATCAGCAGTTGTCGGTGACGGCTGATTTTTCGATGACCGGGAAAACTGAAATTATAGCGCCGCAAGTGTCGGATACGCGCTTCGTGGAGGCTGCGATCGCAGATTTTTTTGCTGGGCCAGGGCAGGCGTTTGCGGAAAAGTTTGTATCTTTGAATATACAGAGTGAATTTACGTCGCGGGTTGGGTTTGGGTCGTCTTCGGCGGTGACGGTGGCGACGATTGGGGCGTTGTATCAATTGTTTGGGGTGTCGTATGAGTTGAAGGAGATTTTTCAGTTGGCCTATGCGGTGGTTCAGAAAGTGCAGTGGGGTGGGTCGGGGTTTGATGTGGCGGCGGCGGTGTATGGCGGGACGCTGCTGTTTAGAAATGGTGGAGAAGAGATTGTTCCGTTGTCCGCTTCGATTCCGCTCATTATTGGGTATACGGAAATCAAGGCGGATACAATGCGGTTGGTGCGGCAGGTGGCGGCGAAACGTCAGCAGAAGATGCGGGAGATAGAAACTGTTTTTGATACGATTCAGGAGCTGGTGGTAGCAGGGCGCACGGCGATTGAGCAGGCTGACTGGAAGCAGCTGGGGCAATTAATGAACAAAAACCAGGATTGTTTGGTACAGCTGGGGGTGAGTACGCCGGAGTTGGACGCTTTGATTCGTGGGGCGCTTTCCGCGGGGGCGTGGGGGGCGAAACTTTCTGGTGCGGGCGGAGGGGATTGTATGATTGCGGTGGCGCCGCCGGAATTGCAAGAGTTAGTTGAAGCGGCGATTGTGATGGCGGGAGGGGAAGTGATTGAGGTGGGGACTGCGGCGTGCGGATTGTCGGTTTGATTTTATGAAAAAAGCGACGGCTATTGCGCCTTCGAATATAGCTTTTGTAAAGTATTGGGGGTTGAAAGACTCGGTTTTGCGGTTGCCGGAGAATGGGAGCATTTCCATGAATTTGAGCGGGCTTACGACGAAGACGACGGTGGAATTTATTAAAGATTTGCAGATTGACGACATCGTTATTGATGGGAAAAGAGATGAGAAAGAAAGCGCACGGGTTAGTAAACATTTGGATCGGGTGCGGCTGTTGGCTGGGATTTCGACTAAAGCAAAAGTGGTATCGGAGAATTCATTTCCGAGTAGTACGGGGTTGTCGTCTTCGGCGTCGGGGTTTGCGGCGCTGACAGTCGCCGCGGCTGGGGCGGCTGGTCTTAGTTTAAGTGAAAAAGAATTATCGATTTTGGCGCGGCAGGGATCGGGGTCGGCGTGTCGGAGTATTCCGGACGGGTTTGTGGAGTGGGCTACTGGGGAAACGAGTGAAGTGTCGTTTGCACGATCGCTGTTTCCGTCGGAGCATTGGGATATTGTGGATTTAGTGGCGCTCGTTAGTAATGAGAAAAAAGAAATATCGACCAGTGAGGGGATGAGCGGGTCGCGGACGAGTCCGTTTTTTGTGGCGCGGCAAGCGGGGATGGCGCGGAAGCTCGATTTGGTACGCGCGGCGATTGAGGAAAAAGATTTTGTGGCGCTGGGGGAATTGGCGGAAGCGGAGGCACTGGAATTGCACGCGATTATGCTAACTTCTTCGCCGTCTTTGATTTATTGGACGGAAGGGACTTTACAGTTGATTAAAAAGATTAAACAGTGGCGGAGTGGGGGTTTGGAGGTTTATTTTAGTTTGAATACGGGGCAGGACGTGCATGTTTTGTGTTGCTCTGGGGATAGTGAGCGGGTTCGGGATTTATTGTCGAGGGAAGAAAAGGTAAAGGAGGTTATAATTAACAGACCGAGCTCAGGAACACGACTGGTTGACGAAAGTTTGTTTTAATTTTTTTATTCTATTGAATCTTGGTAAGTAATACGTAGTATGGGCTATTTTGATCTCACTCAGACATTTAAAAATACGATGCCGGTGTATCCGGGGGATGTGGCGCCGGAATTGATTCAGATTGCTGAGTTGTCTAAAGACGATTCAGTTGATCATCAGATCAAAACGGCGATGCACGTGGGGACGCATATGGATGGGCCGATGCATATGGTGGCGGGAGGAAATTATTTGTCGGAGATTCCGGTGGAGCGGTTTTTTGGGCGGGGACGGTTGATTGACGTGCGCGAGAAGCCGGTGATTCAGGAGAGTGTTCTAGAGGGAAAAGGCATTGCAGAGGGTGATATTGTGTTGTTTTTCAGTGGTTTTTCTCAGTATTTTGGGGAAGCCAAGTATTATGCCGAGTATCCAGAACTTAGTGAGGGGTGCGCGCGGAAGCTGGTGGAGCTGAAGGTGAAGATGGTGGGGTTTGATTCGCCGAGTCCGGATCGCGGGCCGTACGCAGTACATAAGATATTATTGGGGGAAGGGATTTTGATATTGGAGAATTTGTGTAATTTTGAGTCGTTAGTTGGAATGGAGGAGTTCGAGGTGGTGGCGTTGCCGGCGAAATGGCAGACAGATTCGGCAGCGGTGAGGGTGGTGGTGCAGGGTGCTTAATTTTTTCCGGTTGACTCTTCACCCTCTTTCCCCTATACTTATGCTTAAGTTAATGGTTATATACTAATTGCCCATATGGTCTCCAAACTCGCTCCGGCTCCCCAGTTCTCGGCCGATTTCCTCGACCAAGTGCGCGCCACGCTCACCGCCGAAAAGATTAGCTTAGCCAAAGAACTGGCTAAATTTACCAAGCCAAACACCGATCAAAGCGGAGACTTCACGAGCAACTTTCCTAACTTTGGCGACAAAGAAGACGAAAACGCCGCCGAAGTGGCTGAATATGCCGCCAACCTTTCGCTAGAGCAAACCCTAGAAAAAACCCTGCGTGATGTGATTTCCTCCCTGGCCCGCCTCGATAAAAAACAATATGGCCTCTGTAAATATTGTCAAAAACCAATCGATCAGCGACGTTTACTAGCTCGTCCGATCTCTAACTCCTGTGTGGATTGCAAAAAAGCCATCACTCAGGAAGTCTAGCGCTTTTTTCTTTCAACTATGTCCGTTTCTTACCGCTACCCCATTCTTTTCCTCGTTGGTAGCGGTTTTTTTGTTGCGCTTGATCAATGGTTAAAATTTCAATCTCTCCATGCTTGGAGCAACCCCCACCTCTTACATCGTTTCCTCGGTTGGCAGCCTTTCTTAAATCCTGGCATTGCCTTTGGCTTGCCCCTGCCCAATTGGCTGATCATCACCCTGACGATTCCCATCCTCTGCCTACTCGCTTGGCTACTGGTTAAATCCTTAGTACAATTTCCTAGTGATAAAAATCCCCTCCTCGCGCCCCTAGCCCTAATGCTGTTACTCGTCGGCGCGCTGTCTAATCTCTTTGATCGCCTGGCCTTCCATCATACCGTTGACTATTTATTAATCCTCACCAGCATTTTCAACATCGCCGACCTCCTCATTGTAGTCGGAGGCGTGCTATACTATTGCCATTGCCGAAAAACGATACGATACACGATACACGCCTAACGATACAAACGTATCGTGTATCGTATTATGTGTATCATGTATCGTTAACATCTGCTTATGTTCGTCAAACTCCCCGGCGCCACGCTGGTTGGACTGGATTGCGCGCCGGTCACTATTGAAGTCGACATTCACAAAGGCCAAACCAATTTTACTATCGTCGGTCTGGCCGATATTTCTATCAAAGAAGCCAAGGACCGTATCCACTCCGCCCTCAAAAACTCGGACTTCAGTTACCCCTTCAACTTTCGCATCCTCATTAATCTGGCTCCAGCCGACATCCCCAAAGAAGGCGCTGGCTACGATTTACCCATGGCAGTCGGGATCATTCTCGTGAGCAACGACCTGACACCTGCCCTCGACGACGCGCTCATCATCGGCGAATTGGCGCTGGACGGCTCGGTTCGTCATGTAAACGGACTGCTGCCGCTGGCTATGTACGCCAAAGAAAACTGCCTAAAACGTTTGTTTGTGCCCGTGGCCGACGCGCCCGAAGCGGCCCTAGTAGCTGGACTAGAAGTCTTTCCCGTACAAAATTTACGACAATTAATGCGACATCTGCAGGGGGAAGAACCGATCATCCCTTTTACCGCCAGCCGACCCGCGACCTCCTCCTCGTTTCATGCCGACCTGGATCTGTCCCACATCAAAGGACAGGAGTTTGCCAAACGCGCGCTCGAAATTGCCGCCAGCGGCAGCCACAATATACTCCTCAGCGGGCCGCCCGGTTCGGGCAAAACCCTGTTAGCCCGGACCCTACCGTCGATCCTGCCCCCGCTCACCGCCGAAGAAACGTTGGAAGTAAGCAAAATTTATTCCGTGGCCGGACTTCTGCCCCACGGCATCGTCACCGAGCGTCCCTTTCGCACCGCCCACCATACCGCCTCTGGCGTGGCTCTGGTCGGCGGTGGCCGCGTGCCGCGCCCCGGCGAGATCTCTTTGGCTCATCGCGGCGTCCTGTTTCTCGATGAGCTGCCGGAATTCCCGCGCTTTATCATCGAGCAGCTCCGTCAGCCTCTCGAAGACGGTACCATCACCATTTCCCGCGCCCACGGCTCGGTGAATTTTCCCGCCCGCTTTATTCTGGTGGCTAGCCAAAACCCTTGTCCCTGCGGCTTTGCCTCCGACCCCACTCACCCCTGCACCTGCTCGGCCATGCAAATCTCCCGCTACCAAAAGAAAATTAGCGGCCCGCTGCTCGACCGGATTGACCTGCATCTTGAAGTGCCCCGCGTGCCCTTCGATAAATTGACCGCCACTACCTCGGGCGAATCTTCCGCTACCGTCCGCGCCCGCGTAATCGCGGCTCGCCAACGCCAACACGAACGCTTCCTCGGTCGGCGTATCCACACCAACAGCGAAATGGGTCCCAAAGAAATCAAAGAATTTTGCCAGCTCGACGAAGCTTCCCAAACCCTCCTACGCGACGCCGCCGAACACCTCCACCTATCCGCGCGCGGCTACCACCGGCTCCTCAAAATGAGCCGCACCATTGCCGATTTAGCCGAGAGCCCAGATATCAAAATCGAACACCTAGCCGAAGCCCTCCAATTCCGCACTCGCCAACCAAGCGCGTAAATAAAATACACGATACACGTAAAACGATACAAATTGTGTATCGTAATATGTGTATCGCGTATCGTCGTCGTACGTGTATCGTTTTTTATCGATTACTTAGCGCTGCGCCAATTCAACCACTTTCTTCACAACTTTCTTCTTATAGAATATCTCTACACTCAAACGTTTCACACCAAAAGCCCGTACCGTCGGCAGTGGTTCGTCGAGCCACATATCAAAACGGTTACAACCATAACGGGAATTCATGCGGTCGTCCACGGTAAAAACTTTATCACCGAAGGCACTATTGCCGTCCTTATCTAAGAAGCGTAATTGAGTACCAAACGGGTAACAATTATTGGCGATCATACCATAATACACTCTTTTTCCAGAAGCCGCCGTAAACGGATCGCTGTCCGTCTGGTCTGGAGTACTCGAATAGGCGGTCATAACCGCAGCCGAGACCTTGTCGGGCTTCGGTTGGATCACGGTAGTACCATCTTCATGCAACGGTTCTACCGTAGAAAAGGTAGACTTAAGGGTGGTTTGAGGCGTGGTCGTATCCATGGCCAAAACCGCTGCTTGAGCTGAATCTAGGGCAACGAAGCCTGTGATTAAGGTCAAAACCCCTAAAAAGGCTAGTTTTTTGGCTGAATGTAAGGTAAAATAGGTCATACTCAACAACAAATCAACAGTAATTAAAAAGCACCTTATACAAGGTACTTGTCTCGTTTCAAGACAATGGATTGTAGCAAAAAATGGCGGTTTTGTCAATGCCTCCTGGTTCCTGATATACTTACGTCATCACAAAAATTTTCTGCCCTATGCTTAACTTTTATGATAAAAATTACTTAAGTTTGGTTGAATGATCAACCAATTAAATTTTCTATGCCCATAAGGCAACTACGCGCTCGACAGAATCGGATGTACGGGGATATTAACTCTTCAAATTTTCGTTCCCGCCAACTTCCTCCACCCCAACGTCCTAAC
>CAZXIF010000068.1:0-2846 GCA_964640395.1 uncultured Gammaproteobacteria bacterium
ATATTTGAAAGGCGCGCCCGGCGTCCACGCCAAACGCTATGCCCCGACCAACACCGAGCGTGTCGAGAAACTACTCGCCGCCCTGAAAGGAGTACCCATCAAACAGCGACAGGCCTCCTTCGAAAGCGTCAGCTGTTTCTACAACCCCACTACCGATTCATTTACCATTTTTAGCGGCACCACACCCGGTCACATCACCACCGCCAAAAGCAGCGCCAAAGCCCGCCTCGGTCTCGAGTATGACGCTATTTTTTACTACGATAAAGCCAAAACCATCGGTACCGAGATGACTCCAGAAGCCAAAAATTTAATTAGTCACAGAGGAAAAGTCGCCAATCAAATCAAAATCCACCTCATGCGTCAATTTTCTTTTAAGCAATTAATCGTACCAACCGCGCTCATCATTAAAGATCGCAAGCTATTCGTAAATCGCCGCCGCGACCATCGTGACACCTATAACAACAAATGGGAGTTCCCCGGTGGGGGAGTCGAAAATGGCGAAAGCGTCGTGGATTGTTTAATCCGAGAAACCAAAGAAGAAACCGGCTACAAAATCAAAATTGATGAAATGCTGCCACGCATATTTGATACCGGCGAAATTCTTAGCGGTTCCGATGGAATCAGCTACCAAATATTTATACTCTGTTATATATGTAGCGTAGTCAAGGGAAAACTCCGTGTACCCAAAAATGAATCTACCGGACATGGTTGGTTTAACTGGAATGAAGCAAAAAAACTCGACTTTCTACCCTTAAACAAACAAGTATTTAAACTTAAAGATTGCGTCTCAATAATTAAAAAATACATTGATTAAATTAAAAAACCCTGTCATTCCCGCGTAGGCGGGAATCCACGGTCATCTACTCCCCAGTTTCTAATTTCTATTTTCCAATCATCAATCACATTTTTCACACACCTATGATCGACATAAATCTTATTCGTAAAAACCCCGATTTAGTTAAAAAAAACAATGCCACCCGCAACGTAACGGTGGACCTTGATGAAGTCTTAGCTCTGGATGAATCCAAAAACAAAGTCCAAACCGAAGCCGAACGATTACGTTCCGAACGCAACAAACGCTCCAAAGCCAAACCATCCGAAGAAGAAATAAAACTTTTGCGAAAATTAGGACAGGAGGTCGCTGGACTCGAGGAATTAGTTGCTGAAAAGCAAGCTGCTTTAGAATTGTTACTAGCTAAAATCCCAAACCTTAATCATGAGAGCACTCCGATTGGCCCCGACGACACTGCCAATCAAGTAGAACGAACCGAAGGAACACTACCAGAGTTTGATTTTGAACCCCAAGAACACCACCTAGTAACCAACATCAAACCCTACATCGATCTCGAGCGCGGCGCCAAACTATCTGGTTCCCGTTTTTATTACCTCAAAGGCAAACTCGCTATCCTCGAACGCGCGCTTATACAGTTCACCCTCGACACCATCCAAGCCAAAGGCTTTGAACTTATCCTCCCACCTATCCTAGTCAACGAACCGGCCATGTTTGGCACCGGTTTTTTCCCCGCCGACCGCAACGAAGTCTACGCCGTAAATCCGGACGAAGATGATCTCTACCTCATCGGCACTTCCGAAGTGCCCCTCGTATTCATGCACAGCGATGAAATACTAAAAGCCGGAGACATACCCAAAAAATACGTGGCCGTCACTCCCTGCTTCCGCCGCGAAGCCGGTAGCTACGGCAAAGACACCAAGGGTATTTTTCGTGTTCATCAATTCTACAAAGTAGAAATGGTCGTTTTTTGCCGCCCCGAAGACTCCTCTACACTGCACGAAGAAATCCTCGCTCACGAAGAATCCATCCTCCAGGCATTAGGACTTCACTACCAAGTACTCAATATTTGCTCGGGCGATCTAGGTTTCCCCGCGGCCAAAAAATACGATTGTGAAGGCTGGTTCCCAAGCCAAGCCCGCTTCCGAGAACTCACCTCCACCAGCAATACCACCGATTACCAAGCTAGGCGCAGCAACATTCGCTACGAAGCCGCCGACGGCAGTAAAGAATTCGCCCACACTCTGAATGGCACCGCTGTAGCCGATCGTACATTGCTCGCCATAATCGAAAACTACCAAACCAAAGATGGGGGAGTGGTGGTCCCAGAAGTGCTAAGAAAATACACCGGCTTCGACACCATCTAATAAGTATACAACTATCCTAATAAAAAAAACCGCTTCGATCTGGTCGAGCGGTTTTTTTATTTAGATGTATTATTTAACAATCAAAGTCCCCGTCATGCCCCCATGTCCCGCCCCGCAGAACACCGAACAAGAAAAGGTAAAGGTACCTGCCTTGTCAGCCACGAACTCTACCACGCTCGTCTTACCCGGCTCGAGATCAGCCGACACATTGAACGCGCTGAGACTAAATCCATGTACCGTATCCGCGCTGGTGATTTCCAGACGCACTTTGTCACCTTTATTCACCGTAACAGTACTCGGCTCAAAGGCGAACTTCTTGGCGGTCATTTTAATAGTCTGCAAGGTTGGCGTCTTCACTTCAGTTTTTACCTCCACTTTAGTTTTAACATCTACTAACGGCTTGTCTTCTGGAGTCTTCTTGGCCTCTACCGGAGCAACGGGCGCTGGTTCATGGTTAGTAGCTGGTGGATTCTCCACTGGAGCGGCAACTGGATTAGCCGCCGGTACTTCTGGAACAGGCGTGGTTGTTACGGTTGCTTGTGACGAGCATCCAGCCCCCATAGTTACCAACAATACCCCAGCCGCAAATAGAGCGGACAACTGCTTTTTCATACGCGTTTATTTTTAAGAATTAAAGGCCATCTTTTTTACCCCTCCTCTCGGCCGTGCGTCGCCAAAGGCTATGCCGG
>CAZXIF010000069.1:0-3571 GCA_964640395.1 uncultured Gammaproteobacteria bacterium
GCCAAAGATACGATTGGTGGTAAGACCCCGCAAGAAACATTACAGATGTTTATTGATGCTGTCGAAAAGAAGGATTATGATGCGGCCAGTAAATATTTTGTGATTGCGAAGCAAGAAAAATGGAAACAGGAGCTCATTAATACTGATCGCGCAGGTGGCATAGAATCTCTCCTGTCCGTTATAAGGGAGAGTCTTAAAAATAAAGGCGAATTTTCTTATAATGGTCAATCTTATGCGATCTATAAACCAGTGCTGGTCGATTTCATAAAATATCCCAAAGGTAACTGGAAAATTGTAGAAATCTAAAGAGGGTATATGCGAATAAGGGGGGCGGTAATTAAAATTTTTTTATCAAAGTTAGGAGCAGTTTTGATAATTTTTGGTATTTTGTTTTTTCCAATTCAGACCCTCGCTTTCAGTGAAAGCACCACCCACCCCGCCCTCACCGAACAAATGGTGGAAATGTATAACTTGGTTTATCCCAACGATCCAATCAGCGATGCGGATAAAGCTTTGATGATTCAAGGCTCCATTGATGAGGATACCCCACCGCGCTGGATTAATCATTTTTATGACCCAACCACGGGCAAAGGCTGGCAGGGTGAAAAGGCCGGCTGGGTGCCGGGGTTTTTGATGAGAGCCTTTAGCAAAAAGGCATTTTCACCAGAAACAGCGGTTTCTTCCAAACAATGGTCACAGGATCGTTATCTTCAATCGCGCAACGCATTAGTCAAAGGCGATCGCACTTGGCAACGAGCGTTGGAGGAAATGCAGGTCAACCATAATCCGCGTGAAGCCTATTACACGCTGGGCTTTATTTTACATCTCTTAGAGGATGCGACGGTGCCAGATCACGCCAGAAACGACACTCACGCTCATCCGTTTGAATCTGTTACTGGTGATTATGGTAGCCCCTATGAAGAATATGCCAAGCGTCAATTTTCTCCCCAAACTTTACGAGGTAAAGCCCAACAGCTCTTTAGTAGTGGATACCGGCCAAAGGTTCTAACAACCCTCAACGAGCATTTTGATCAATTAGCAACATATTCGAATAATTTCTTTTTTAGTAAGGATACAATTTATAGTGATAAGTATGATTTGCCCCTGGTTATAAACGAAGACGATGCATTTGGTTACGGGAGAGATCAAGAAAAGGGGAAACCCAATTTTCCATTAGTTGGAGTTGAAAATACCAAGACAGAAAATAAAATCACAATAAAAACATATAAACTCGGACCCGACGAAAATTACTACCCCATCTTCGAAGCCTATTTCACTCGCCACTCCCGCGAAGCCATTCTTCACGGCTCCGGTCTCATTAAACTGTTTAAAGACACGGTACGCCCGGATGCCCAGTCTGGTGTAATTGATAACTCAAAACCACTGTTTGTTATTCCGGCACTATCGCCAACGATACTGTATTCGGCGGTTAAAAATCTCCTCACCTACTTCACCCCCACCACCGGCACTATTTCCACCATCGTGCCTTCTACCCGATTTGAGAATGTGCTCTTGCAACCCATTGGCGCGCCAATTCAAGGCGCGGCGGCCAGTGGATTTTTAGGGAGTATAAGTGGCGGTGCAAGCGGTTCTGGTTTGCCCGGCGCGTCTCTTTTCCTCAATGAAACCGATCCAAAAAAGCTTACACTGGGAACTCAAATTAACCAAGCCGGTTCGGTGTCACTCATTTCCTCGGCGGCTCCAGGTGGTCTGCAACCTTCCGCTTCTCCCCAAACTCCAGCGCTCCCAAGCGGCGCCACAGCCGGGCTGATTGGCCTGGCCATCGGCGCCGCGGCGCTCCTCTTGGCACAGCGTTCTGGTACACTCGCTGCTTCCGGAAATCCACCAGTCGTGGCTCCTCCGCCGTTGCCGTCTGGCCTCTATAGGTACGCGCCTGGGCAGTATGGCATGGTGGTAGGGGGTGTATGGCACAATATTACCGATGATGTTCGTGTTGAATCTGTTTTTGGGAGTGGTATAGAAGGCGCTGAATACGGCTCGCACTCGGCTGGTTGGGATCCCGCGCACGGTGGTGGCACCGTGGGTGGCCCCATGAGTTTTACCGATCTCTGGGCCATGCAACCCGGGGTGATGCACGGCGGCCTCGCCCCAACGCCAGAACTCTACGCCCAAGGGTTCACCAGCCAGTATGGCAAAGGCAGTACAGAGCAAAATGCCGAAATCGCCGCCTTCAACCGCGGGGTCGTTAAGTATCACTACCAGGATCTCCAGTCACCCTCGCCGGCTCCTGTTTCTTCATCTCCTTCAACGGTACCCTCCCAATATTACTGGCCAGTTCATTTTCGCCCTAATCTCTCCGATGCCCAAAAGCAAAGTATTACCCATATGCTGGATACTCGCATGAATGAAGGAAAGACGCTTAATGAAACTGATGCCAGAAATTACGCTTACGCTATTAATCAAAGCGACTGGCGCCAGTACCTTGGTAAGCGGCCGGTGGAGTTGTGGGGGTAAAATTGTCATTGCGAGCTGTCCCCGAAGATAACTGTCATTGCGAGAAGCGAGGAACGAGCGACGAAGCAATCCCCCAGTTTCTAGAACCGACTATGCCCCGCGAACATCACTATTTCGTTTCCATCATGACCAACCAACGCAACACGGTACTATATGTCGGCGTAACCAATAGTTTAGTTCGCCGAGGTTATCAACATAAAGAAAAATTAAGCCACCACGAAAGTTTTACCAAGAAATATAACATAAACAAGCTCGTTTTTTACGAAGAGTACAGCAATATATTGGGTGCAATTGCTCGCGAGAAGCAGTTAAAAGGCGGTTCACGACAGAAAAAGATTGATTTAGTGAACACGGTGAATCCAGAATGGAAAGATTTGTATGAGGGGGTTTTCTTGTAACGAGGGGATTGGCCTTCTGAGGCATCGCGAGACTTCGCTTCGCTCGCAATGACAGCCAAAAGAGGGGATTGCTTCCCGCCAAAGGCGGGCAGGCGCTTTTCGCTCGCAATGACAGTCCCTACCACCCCCCTCTGGGGTGGTGTTTTTGTTTTAGGCTAAAATAAACGATCCGAAACCACGCGATATTCATAAAATCAGCGTGCGTGATCGACTGCTGCGCCGTTTTTTGTTACTCGGGAACGTGCTATAATAATGAAAACGCTATGCAAACAATTGTCGTACAAAATCCCAAGAGTGAAAGCCTGGTGAGCCAACTGGGCGCTTTGAGTTTTGCTTTAGAGCAAGTTACCGGCGCCGGTCCAGTAGAATTTGATTTGTCAGAGCTCTCCTGGGCCTGTCCATTGTTGGTGTTACCATTGGCGGCATTGATTAATGCCAGGCACCATACGTTTACCACTGGTAAAAACAATACGCTCAAGAGTTATTTTGAATCAATCAAGTTCCCCCACGGCATTGATTCAATGAGTGATTTTGAGGTATCGTCGCAACGAAATAAAACATACGTACCGATTAGCGTTCTCCGCAATGAACCAGCGGCTGAGCGCAAAAAGTTGGAGACCGCTTTTCTGGAGACGATCTTTAAAGTACTGCAGGCAAGTCCTGGCTCCAAAAGCGCCATTTACTATCCGGTAGTGGAG
>CAZXIF010000070.1:0-2506 GCA_964640395.1 uncultured Gammaproteobacteria bacterium
CAAATGGCTCTCGAAGATATTAGTTTGTTCCGGTGTATTTTGGGGAGTACGGTTCTGTATCCGAGTGACGCGGTTTCAACCGAAAAGTTGATAGCAGAATCTGCGTCGCTGCACGGTATGGTATATGTCCGTACCACCCGCAAAGATACGCCGATACTGTACGCTCCAGACGAGAAGTTTCCTGTCGGGGGCAGCAAGACGCTCCGGAGTAGCCCGAATGATGTGGCGACGGTGATCGCGGCGGGGATTACTCTGCATGAGGCGCTCGCGGCTTATGATTTGTTACAGCTAGAGGGAGTTTCTATCAGAGTCATTGATCTGTATAGTATTAAACCGATTGATGTAGACACGCTCCGCGCAGCGGCTAAGGAAACCAAATTCTTACTCACGGTAGAGGATCATTACTCGGAAGGTGGTTTGGGAGAAGCAGTACGAAGCAGTCTGAGCGCGGAGGGGGTAATAACGCATTCTTTGGCGGTAACTAAAATGTCAAAGAGCGGAAAGCCGGAAGAATTACTGGAGTATGAAGAAATTTCGGCACGGGCAATTGTCAAAAAGATTAAGGAGTTACTTGCTTAACACTTGCTTTTTCCGGGGAGGTGTGGCATACTCAGGTTACTTATTTTGACGTTTATTTTATATTTTCTATGAACAGCGCTCTCAAAGCTCGGATGAACCAGGCGAAGAAAAATACGAAGATTGGCAAGCGGCTGAAAGCCAAAACCAAGCATATCGTAAAAGGTAAGATTATCAGAACCTAATTAAAAAACCCTCGCGATTACTTCGTGAGGGTTTTTTAATTGCCTGATTTTTAGACAATAAATTTAGAGCCAAATTCAGCGAGTAGGCCGAATAGTGGCTGCCATTCGGGCGGGTGTCTACCAATCTGTGTACCCGGTGGTGAGGAGATTATCACCAAATTCTAAGCGCGAAATATTTTTCAAATGGCAGGCGCTGGCTACGGTGTTTGAACCTTGGCCACGGACGGCGCTGATGGCGTCTTCTCCACCAATAATTAGCGGAGCCTGAAAAATATAGGCTTTATCAGCCAGGCACTGGTCAATAAAACTGCCCAAGACTGAGCCGCCGCCTTCGACGAGCACGCTTACGATTTCTCGGTTGTATAATTCTTTCATTAATTGGGGCAAAGAAATCCGAGAGCCACTTTGTTGTATCACGGTGATGCCTTTTTTAAGTAAGGCCTTTTTTTTATGGGCAGAGGCGCGCTGGCTGGTAATAATAAGTACGTTTTTGTCCCGTAATACCAAACTGCGGAGTGGAATTCGTAGCCGGTCATCCAAAATAATTCGCAGCGGGTCTGGGTTGCCGGTTTGGCGAGATCCAAGATGCGGATTGTCCTGCAGTACGGTTTCGATGCCAACGAGGATCGCTTGGTAGGTGGCGCGCAATGAGCGGGCGTAAGCGCGCGCGGAGTCATTGGTGATCCATTTTGAATCATGGGTACGCGTGGCAATTTTGCCGTCCAGGCTGCTGGCGTATTTTATGGCGACGAACGGGCGTTTGGTTTTATGAAAAGTAAAAAAGGCTTCATTCAGTATCTTGGCTTCCTTTTCCAGTAAACCAAGGTCTACGCGCATACCGGCTTGGCGGAGTTGTCGCACTCCCCGACCATTCACGCGTGGGTTCGGGTCGAGCGTGCAGATGACGACACGTTTAATGCCAGCCGCGATGAGCGCTGGAGTGCAAGGGGGCTGGCGACCCTGAAAAGAACAGGGTTCTAGATTGAGGTAAAGGGTGGCGCCAACGTTCGAATGGCCTGCCTGTTTGGTTGATCGTAGGGCTTCTACTTCGGCATGAGCTTGGCCCACCCGATGATGGTAACCTTGGCCAATTATTTTCCCATCTTTTACCAAGATAGCGCCAACCAGCGGATTGGGGTTTGTCCAACCAAGACCCTTTTGCGCAAGAGCCAGGGTTTGTTTGAGAAAAAGTGTGTCTTGAGAAGAATGTTTAGACATAGTGACCGTGGATTCCCCCGACTCAGTCGGGGGAATGACACGAATATTTTAAGTTAAATTTGCTCAAATTGGTGGCCTAGCTTGGTTTTTTTAGTCAGTAAGTAGGAGTGATTTATGGGCTGAACGGGCATTTCTAAGGGGACTTGTTTGGTTATCGTGATCCCCTGTTTTTGCAGTTGGGCTGTTTTGTCGGGATTATTGGTGAGCAAAGTAATATTGGTTACTCCTAGATCTTTCAGAATTTCGGCGGCGACTTCGTAGCTGCGTATGTCCGGGGCGAATCCTAAAGCTTGGTTGGCTTCGACAGTGTCCAAACCTTGTTCTTGGAGCGCGTAGGCTTTGATTTTATTAGTGAGCCCAATGCTCCTGCCTTCTTGATTTAGGTAAATCAAAATACCGGCTGGAGACTGCCCAATTATATCTAAGCTGGCTTGCAGCTGGGGGCCACAATCGCATTTGAGCGAACCAAATACATCGCCCGTTAAACATTCGGAGTGAAGGCGTGTTATGATGGGCTGGGAGGTAAG
>CAZXIF010000071.1:0-4133 GCA_964640395.1 uncultured Gammaproteobacteria bacterium
AAGGCGTCTGTTTCAGCTTTGAGTGCCGCGACTTTGGCCGCGGCGTCAGCGGCTTTTTGTAGCGCTTCGGTCGCGAGTCTGGCTTGTTCGATGGCGTAATCAATTTGAGCTTGGCGGTAAGACACGGCCCAGGCGGTGAGGCCAAGGGACAGGATTAACAGAATGCCAGCGGCGAGAGGGACGGGGGTGGTAGGATTGTCGGTTAGGGCGAGGAGATCGTCGGTAGACTGAGCTGAGTTAAGGAGATTAGTAAATTCAGGAGAAGATATGACGGTGTTAAGGTCGGTGGCCGGGTCAATGGCAGCTGCGGTCTGGGCTTCCTGTGCTTGGAGTTGATCGAGATAGTGATTGAAGGCCTCGGCGACCGCGTCGCTACGCGCTGCGGCGAGTTGTTCGGGGGTGAGGGTGAGTGGGGCGCCGAAGACGGTGTTGTTTGGGGTGCGGGATACCGGAATTTTGAGGTGTTTGATTGGGGTGTAGGAAGTGTAAGGGGTGGTGGGGATGGTGATGAGGCCGGAGGGTCTGCCGTAGCTGAGGTGAAGGAGGGAAGCTGGGGTGGCGGCGAGGGTAGGTGGGGTGGAAATAAAAATGAGTGGAGCTAGAAACAGACTGGCGCTCAGGAAAGAAATCATGGCAAGAACACGCGGGTGGCGAGGTGGTGACTGAATTGATCCCTCCATAGGATTGGTATGCAACGATTCTAAAACTAGTTTATTTTTATCATCGCAAATAAGATGTCTTTTAGCAAGAGTGAGTGGGGATAAGGCAAGAAAATGACGAAACCTAAATGACGAATGCTAAAATACTTTTGGGTAGATTGTAAATAATCCAATCTGTGTCAAAATTTATTTACATAAAAAATACTTATCAACACTTTACCCTTGTAAAATCGGGCTAATTATGATAGGTTCGAGTGTTCACTTTTTAGGATAAAAATGGTAGAGTGAATTTGATTTAAAAAGAAGACCTAGGTTATATATTCAATACATCTTATGAAAGCTAAAGCTTTGCCTATTCTCAATTATCCAGCAGTATTTGAGAAAGCCATTGAGGGTGGATTTAATGTTTCGTTTCCGGCTTTTCCGGGCTGTGTTACGTTTGGAAGAAATTTCGAGGAAGCTGGTGAAAAAGCACGGGAGGTTTTGGAATTGTGGTTAGAAGAATTAACTGCTCGTGGCGAAGAAATTCCTGCCCTGCATTATTCGATGATTAATGAAATACCAGTAAAAATTCCTAAATCAGCTAAATTTCAGTATGCGCCCGCTCACAGCTAAGGCGCTTATTGGTATTTTAAAAAAGCATGGCTTTGCCATCTCGCGCCAACGGGGCAGCCACCTGATATTTACCCAAGCCAGCACTGGCATTATGGTTCCCGTGCCGTCACATGGCAAAAATAAACCATTATTTATCGGGACATTTATGGCCATTGTGAAACAATCAAAAATTCCGAAAGAGGAGTTTAGAAAATAAAACATTGGTGTTTATTACCTCGACGGGTAGTAGGGACGACTGGTTTATTATACCTCCATTGACATATTAATTTCGTATAATACCCCGTAGCTAATAATTTTTGGCTAAAGGCGGTAAATAAAATTTAATCCCGACTCGGTCGGGATCGAAATTAGTAAGGCGAAGGGGTATGGGCTCTTTTAAAACGTACTACGCTTTGACTTTTAGGAGTTGAGGGGTAGTCATTACGCGACATCAGTCCGCCAGCTGGCGGATAGCACTTAGTATTTTTTCTTACGGGTACCGTAGTGGGATTGCTTATTTTTTATAAAGATGAGCGATTTGACTGCGGGACCCATTCCGGGTTCTGCCACCCCCTCGAAAGGAGGGCTTGAACATGCGCGCACGTATCTCTATCGGTATCGGTCTCCCCACCCTAGCGGCCCTCGGCCTGCTCGCCGTCGTCTCGGCCTGCGAGCCGAAGAACAGCGAGCTGCTCGGCAAAATCGTCGAGGGCAACGAGGCCCAGGCCACCAAAGCGGCCGAGATGACCGACCGCCAGGCGCTGGATCAGCTGACCAAGACGGTCAACGGCATGGCCCTGGTGCTGGTTCAGGTCGACGGCAAGCTCGGCCCCTCGGCCAAGATGACCCACGAGGCCGCCCCCTCGAACGCCGCCCTCATGATGGGCACCTGGAGCTGTCGGCTCCTGACCGGTGGGTGGGGTTCCGAGGGCACGATCACCGCGGAGTCCGGGACGGACCCTGCGACTGGCGGCAACTTCCTCAAGCTCTCGGACTTGGGGGGTGCCTGGTGGGAGACGGTCAACTTCTTCGACCAGCCCCTCGGCGAGAACAAGGCCGAGTTCACGGCCCGTCTAATGGTCAAGCCCGGGGAGTACTCCCCGCGCCTGAAGTGCTGGCAGCTGAAGTGACGATGTCGCGCGTGCCCGTGGCCGAGTGTGGGGCTAACCCCCCGCGCTCGGCCACGCGGTGCCGACTTTGAGAAGATAAATGTATTGTCTTCTTCAAAATTAAACAAAAATCCTTGAAAATTATTCAAGGATTTTTGTTTTTTTAACGACGAGATTGAACGTGGATTCCCGCCTACGCGGGAATGACACCGTGTGATATACACATCACAACGAGCCTTTTGTTAAGTGAATACTATTTTCGTGGCGGCAAGACAATGAAGCGAGGAATTTTTGGTGATCCGAACGGTATCCAAGCTTCACTTGTTAAATTATTGCACTCATTTCTTTTGTTATCTAGCTGATCTGACCAAGATCTATCATAACACCCATACTCTCTCGAACCACACTTACCGGAACACCAGCCCCAATTATCTTCTAGTTGAATTTTGGGCGCAAACATACAGCAGCCATTGGGATAGTAAGCGTTTGCAGCTCCAACTCCACCAGGGCATTGCCCGGGCTCGCGGTAGGCAGTATTACCATTGGCATCCACCACTCCTACTTTGGAACATTTATACGTATGTTCGAATTGGAAATACGCGTTGTCGCAGGTGCGATCTTGGATCAGGCCAAAGCTGGCGGCTTGATCGTTCGGGGCGCAGGTGGCGATGGGTTTGCAATCGGTGTCGAAACTACAGATGGTTTTGGCAATTGGTTTCACTAGAGTACAGCGGCCGCTCGGCAGGTCACAGGTGCCGCCGGAACAGTCCGCGTTGGTGGTACAGGCATCGTCGGTGAGGAGGGTGACTTGGCAGAATCCAGGCTTTCCGGGATTGTTGGTGGTGTTGCAGCTGACCGGTTGCAGGCCACGATGATTGCGGTAGAGACCAGGGTAATCACGGACCACGCCATCACCCCAATCAATACTGATTTTACGCAGCGGCATTTGGTCGGCGTCGGCGAAGCCGAAGAATTTCATGATGGCTTGGCCATTGCTGGTAAATAATTTGATATCGCGATTGGATTCGCCGTTGATGGTGAAGCCCTGGCTGGCCCGATTTTCCACGCACTGATCGTTGTCGCGGCAAGCGCCGAGCGGGTAGATAAGTGGTGGACGGGGCGCGTCTTTGGCCAAACTGTCGCCTAGCTCGGTTTTCTCGGCATAGAGCTGTTTGGGCGGCTGAAGCGCGAATTTACCTTCGGACGGGATATAGTTGGTGATGCGGTCGTAGCGGGCAAATATTTCTCCGAGCTGAGACTGAGCTTCAATACGCGAATTTTGGCCAGCGGCGATATTGGTGTCTTCTTTGCCGTTGGCATCTACTTGGACGCATGAACGACTAATGGTCGGACCAAGCGTACAACTGTAGGGGGCGCCGGCATTCCATGGGAACAGGTCGGATTTGGTAACTACCTCCGGATAGTGACATTCGCTCAAACCAGTGGAAAAAGCGGTCAAACCACCGGTCATACAGCTATCCTGATTGTCTTTGGGCAAAAATTTTGTCATGAAGATTTGGGTATTTGGCATACCATCGAGACGCAGGCTGCCGAAGGGGCTCATGCCGGTGCCATAGGTATAACCTAGACGACCACCGGCGGATGCGCCTAGACCAGTTTCAGAAATACCACCTAGTGTATACTTGCCATTTTCCCACAAGCGATTGGTCCACGGAATGACACGGAATTTATTCTCTTCAGGGTAAGATACGTCGATAACCGCGATGCTTTGGCAGGATTGACGGAGCTTGAAGAGGACTTTGTATTTGAT
>CAZXIF010000072.1:0-11222 GCA_964640395.1 uncultured Gammaproteobacteria bacterium
TTGCCGTCACCGCCATTTCCACAATTTGATTCAGCCCATATTCTCCAAGCCCAGGAATCGGCAGCATCGTCGGAAATATGTTTTCAAACCAGGCGCGATTAATACAATACGTACCCGTATTTACCTCCTTAATCATTTCACGCTCGGTCACGGTCAACTGTTCTTTTTCTCGTAGAGCAATACAATTACCCCCTGCGTCACGAATCACTCTCCCTACCAGCGGTGGCGTATCAAACTCCGCCGTCAGCACCGAAACCAAAGCGCCACTAGCCAGATGCATAACAACAAAATTGGTCACTGACTCCGGTGTGTAAAAAGCGCTATCATCCCCTCCCAGCACCAACACCTGCTCAATTCCTACCGGCAACTGCTTCATCCCGACATACGCCGCGTGTGCCGTCCCCAACTGCTCAGCTTGTGGCGCATAAGTTACACGGGTACCAAAATAATCTCGTACCGTCTGCTGCCCATACCCCACTACCAAACACAATCTGTCTGGCGTAAAACCAACTTGAGCCAGCGTATTCACGATATAGCTCACGATTGGCGCTTCTCCGATCGGCAGCATGACCTTGGGCACGTTCGTAGTATTCAGTCGCGTTCCTTTGCCAGCCGCCATCACCACGACACCCAGATTATTTGGAATGTGTCCGGACATAATGCGAAATCTCACCTAATGTTTTAAAAAAAGGTACCCCGGCAGCCTCATATTCAGGCACGGTAAACCGTGGCGACATTTTGGCTATGGCCTTTAACCGCGGGAATGCCTTGGCCAGCTCCCCGGTCTCCGCTGGCTTATCATTGATCAGCCAGGCCGACTTTCCTGGCGGGACATGCCCTAACAATTCTTGGACAGCGGCCTGTTTATTTTCTTCAACCAAAAATAACCGTTCAAAATAATGGGCAATACCGACCGCTTTTACTTTCAACTCCTGCGTCGCTGGATCCCCCAAACTAAGCAGCACCAGCGGCGTGCCATACGTTTGCAAATCCTTCAAAAAGGCGTGCGCCTCTGAATCTAAAAAGCGTACCGCTCCCGTAGTCGACTCCCGCAAAATACACGTGGTCTCCACATCGTCATACCCCCGCCGCGCCAACCGCGCCGCATGGCGTTCGTCAGAATATGCGAATAAACCATTGGCATCATTACGCGCTTCCTGGTACGTCTCCCAAAAATCATTTTCACTAACACCAATTCCGCGCAGCGCCGCCATCCGTGCGAGCTTATATTTTTCTGTTTCAAACAAAGTGTCGTCGAAATCGACTATGAACATATGATTGAATCTTAAAACTTGAATCTTGAACCTCGTGTCGTCCGTGACATTACTCACCGGTTAGGTTTCAAGCTTCAAATTTCAAGTTTCAAGACAAACTGCCCCACAACTCATCAAAAATTTGTTTCTGTGTCTGGTACACCCCTTCATTTTCTATCACCACTCCCACCAATTCACCCGCCGCAGCCACCGAAATATAAGCCGTTTTGCCCGGATACATAATAATGTACGTTGGCGTACTCGCTTCCGTCGTTTTCAACCATTTTCGCTCATCCAATCCACGGAGTTCTCCGCCTTCGCCAATCGCGATCGCCTTCACCGCGATTCCTTTGGTCACCCGCACATCGCTAAAGGTCTCAAACCCGGCATACAAATTTTCTCGAATGGGCGCCGTAGAATAAATCCGATACTCAAGGTCTGCTCTCTCCTCGCACACCTTCAGCACATCTTCCAAAATTAAATGAATTTGATCATAATCATAATAACGTGATATCGGCCGCTCGCCGCCTTTATCATAAACCGACTTCAATTCCGAGATAACATCCACCAGCCGCTTGCCTGCTTCCTTCAAAGCCACACTCTGTTTTTCCACCAACCCCTGTAACCGCCCCGGATCTTCCGCCACAAAACACTGTTTTGAATCCTTTTCATAATAATCAACCAGCCCCTGTTCTTGAAGCCATTTAAGCCCTTCGTACACCGTGCCCCGGTTAAGCTCGACATTCTCCGCCAACTTACGAACTGAAGACGGTCCCAGCCTTAATAAGGCTAAATAAATAGCGGCAAATTTGTCAGAAAAACCTAATTTTTTTAATAATTCAATCTGCATATTTTTACCTTAGATTAGACTATATCACAGCAGAATTAACTGTCAATTTTTTAATAACAGCAATTGTGGATAAATTCAAACACTTCCTTATAAAAAAATCGCCTTATACAAAGCGATTTTTTTTCAAAATTCCAAACAAATTACTACACTACGGTCACTTCAGCACACAAATACACATCCTGCACCGCATTAAAAATCTTGATTCCTTCCGCCAGCGGCTTCTGAAACGACTTCCGCCCCACAATCAACCCCATCCCGCCGGCGCGTTTATTCACCACCGCCGTATACACCGCATCTTTCAAGTCATCTTTCCCACTCTCGCCACCCGAATTAATCAGCGCCACTCGCCCCATATATCCATTCGCCACCTGATACCGACACAAATCAATCGGGTGCTCACTACTCAATTCCGCATACATCCGTTCATCAAATTTACCAAACTTTTTCTCTCCGATATTCAACGCCTTATACCCACCATTCTTCAACGGCAATTTTTGTTTCACGATATCCGCCCCGAGCGTTGCGCCCAGATGATTCGCCTGCCCCGTCAGATCAGCCGCATCATGATAATCAATCCCCTCTACCTTGAATCCATTGTTACGTAAATAACACCACAGCACCGTGAACATCCCCTTACGATGCGCCTCAGCAAATGCCGCGCTAACCTCCTGAATTTGCCGCTTTGATTCGGGCGACCCGAAATAAATCGTCGCCCCCACTCCCGCCGCACCCATGTCATGCGCTTGCTGCACACTCCCGAACATAATCTGGTCATAATCATTGGGGTACCGCAACCAATCATTATGATTTAACTTTACGATAAAGGGAATCGTATCCGCATATTTCTTGCTCACCAGAGAGAGCACCCCGAGCGTGGACGCCACCGCGTTACACCCGCCTTCAATCGCGAGCTTCACAATATTTTCCGGATCGAAATAATCAGGATTCTTGGCAAAACTTGCCCCCGCCGAATGCTCAATGCCCTGATCCACCGGCAAAATCGACACATAGCCCGTGCCTTTTAACCGGCCATGATCACGCAGGCGCTTCAGCTTGGCCTGAACTTTTTCTGAACGATCGGAAACTCCAAAGACGTCATCAATAAAATCCGGCCCGGGCACATGCAACCGGTCTTTGACAATTTTAGCATCTTTAAAGCCAAGCAGGTATTCACCATCAGTACCGAGGGTTTGTTGAATGGAGGAAAAAATAGTCGACATAGCAATAAATTAATTTAAAATAATGAGAACGAAACAATTCTATCTGTGTAATCAGTGTTTAACTTTTCAACAATTTTTTATCAAACGATAAAATTTCACCACCTTTACTGCCTATAATCGCACGCAAATAACTATCTACAAAATGTAGTCCTTTACGATACCACGGCCACAGCTGTAGCAAAACCTCCCGCTCTTCGACCCGAAGCCAACGTTGTCCTACAAACACCTCAAGGGCGTCCGCAATACTATCACGCGACTGTTTATAAAACGATTCTAAAACAAAAACCGTTTCCGCAATGACGAGTGCGGACACCATAATAGAACGCTTGCCTTGCTCAGCCTGTTTGAACCACTGCTCGGCCTGAACCTGCTGACGTGGTATATCACCCACCAAAAAACGTACCAAAACATTGGTATCTAAAAATGAATTACTCATACCGGCCTTGCCCACTGTTTCATAAATGATTGACGAGCTTGGCGTAATTGACTCGGCGTCAACACAATGTCGGAATGCAGTGACCCAGCTAACGACCAAAAATCAGAAGTGGGCTCTACAATAATAGTCTTTCCTTCGGTACGCAAACGCGCCTTCGTGGAGTGAATAATCCCCAGCTTAGTACGTACGGATTGAGGAATCGTGAGCTGTCCCTGACGAGTAATAGTGACAATTTGCTCCATATAAAAAAATAATGAAATAAATACTTACATTATTTTACTAGATTACATTATTTTTGTCAAGATAATTAATACCACTCCAGATCAATGTAATCGGTGCCTCGTCTCCAACCACCGCACCGTCCCACTCCTCACCCGCATCACCACCGAATACGTAATCCCGTATCCGTCGCCATACCGTACGCCACGGAGCAATGGCCCGTCAATCACGCCTGTGGCCGTAAACGTTAAATCCTCACCCTTTGCCAAGTCATCAAGTGTCAAAATTTTGTTAATATCCGTAATCCCCATCTGCCGCAACACTTCTTTTTGCTTATCATCTTTCGGAGCCAGTCGTGCCTGGAATCCACCACCCAAACACTTGATCGCCACTGCGGCGAGCACTGCCTCCGCGCTCGCGCCGGTATTGATAAGCAAATCAATGCCCGAATCCGGCAGCGACGGCGCGATCGCGCCCGCCACATCGCCATCGGAAATCAATCGCACTCGCGCTCCCACCGCCCGCACTTTCGCTTTCAGCTCATCGTGCCTTGGACGATCCAGCATAAGCACTACAACTTCCGAGACATTTTTCCCCAAAGCTTTGGCTACCGCTCGCACATTTTCTTCCACCGACGCATTCAAATCAATCACGTGCTTGGCCGCTGACCCGCAAGCAATCTTTTCCATATACATATCCGGCGCATGAAACAGCGAACCTTTAGCGCCGGTGGCAATCACCGAAATCGCATTCGGCACGCCATTCGCCACACTATCCGTACATTCGAGTGGATCAATGGCAATGTCGAGCTCCGGCGCTTTCCCGTTGCCAACTTTCTCACCAACATACAATTGCGGCGCCATATCTTTCTCCCCTTCACCAATCACAATCTCCCCCGAAAAATCCAGCTGATTAAACCGACTTCGCATTGCGTCCACCGCCGCTTGGTCCGCCGCATGTTTATCGCCTCGTCCCATCCATTCTGCAGCGGCAATCGCGCCCGCTTCGGTGACCCGAACAAATTCAAGTGCTAAATTTCGATCCATATTTACGAGAATAAAACCGGGGAGGCTTGGAATGCTAGGGAGGCTACCAAAAAAACAAGCCTTCCAAGCTTCCCCGGCCTTCCAAGCCTTGTAACTAAATCAACACCATATATCCCAAAAAACTGCTGAGAATAATAATTCCCATCGCTATCGACAAACGCAGAGAAAACTCCCGACTCCCCTGAATCACCGCATAGACCGACTTACTAACCAGATTCGTCGCGTTCACCAAAATAAAGACAAGTAATGCTGTCGGTAACACAATGGTTTTGCCAGCGTTGTCCGCCAAATTGATAAGTATGGCGTCCAGCCCGACGAGTGAAGCCAGCATTGAGCTAAACAAAAAGCCACCTTGGCCAAAAATAACCAAGCACACTTTAGTGACTACTTTGATAATAGTCAACAACAAAGCAAATTTCAACGCGGATTTAAGAGAAAAAATCTTCCGCTCCCGCTTCACTTCTTCAGACACTCCGGCGAGCGTCTCTGCTTCCTGATCACGTCGGGACAAAAAGAATAATGCGATAATAAACGACGTAATGATAAGTAATATTACCACCGGCGCTATCGTTTTAAGCAACATCCGATTAAGTGGCGCCAATAACAAAAAAATCTGAAAAAAACTAGCCATATTGGCTATCACTGCCGCCCCCACCAAACCATTTACTGCTGTGGTTCGCAAACTCTTCTGCGCCAACGCCTGCGTGGTAGCGGTAGAAGATACCATTCCACCAATCAGACTAGCTACTAAAGAACTCTTTTTATCACCCAGAAATCGTCCCAGCGCGTACCCCGCCACATCGATACCAGTGATGAGTACCACGATAAACCACAACGTCCGGGGATTCAACAGTTCTACATCAGCCAAAGCCCCCAAGCTCCAATTAAATCCAGCCATCATTTCATTCAGCGCCGGAATGTCACTGAGTCGCACCGAAGTATTTGGTAAAAAGGGCAACACGACCAAGGCCAACACCGCGTAAATAACAAACGACCTCATCTCGCCCGCCGAAATACCCAGCACCAATTTTTTTGTTTGCTCTTTCAACGAAACAATTAAAATCGCTACCACCACCAAAGCCAAAATCAGTTGGATCGATAACAGTTCACTAACAGTCAAAAAACCAATAAAAAAAGCGTATAATAAAACGATCTCCGTCGTCATACCAGGGTGGCGTGAAACTAATGAGCCTACCACATAGTAAGCAATAATAAGCGCGCACACCGCGGACACAATCATGATGAGCAAGCTCAAGCTGCCGCGCAAATAAAAAACCCCCGCCAAACCACCCATGAGCGAAACCAAAGAAAACGTCCTAATACCACTGGTAACATCATTGTGATTGATACTGCTTTCCCGTCCCAATCCCAATAACCCCCCGAAAATAGTCGCTAAAAAAAGTGACAATGGTAAACTCATAGAGTGAAAAAAATTATGACGTCAGAATATAGAAATTGGAATCTGGAATTTAGAAAAACGATAATCGCACAGGCTAAATTCCAAATTCTATATTCTAAATTATTACTACCTTTCCCCTTTCCACTCCGCCAAAAATTCCGCCACAAATGATTTTATCACCTCCGCTCGCCGATTCGCGATGGCGCGCGCCGCGCCGGTATTCATCATCTCCGGCAAACGCAAGGTTTTTTCATAAAAATAATGCAGGCTCGTTCCTTCTTGCTTGCGATGTTGATAATCACGCTTGCTCAAATGCATCCGCGCCTTGCGTTTTGGATCATAAATCAAACGATTCACCTGCGCTCCTTCGGCAAAAGTTCGAGCTATGCCAATCGCGCCCAGTGAATCGAGCCAATCCGCGTCTTGAATAATTTTACCTTCAATCGTTGAAGGTATTTTTGTCTCCATGCCATTAAATTGCGCTTCGTCCACTATCTCAAAAATCCGTTCCTGACTTAGCTGATCAATTTCCAATATGTCCATAGTCGCTTTCAAAACTAAAGTACCTTTGCGTTCATTAAAATCATAATGCTTATAATCTCCTACATCATGGAGCAAGGCCGAAAGTTGGATAATTTGCAAATTTCCACCCTCCAGCGCTTGCAACTGCGCCGCCATTTTCCATACGCGCTCAGTATGATACCAATCTTGGCCACCAGTTTCGGTAGCTAATTTTTTCTTCACGTAATTAATCGTTTTTTGGATCAGGGGGTTCATCATTTTGGCTAGAATAATAGATAAACTGGCCAATTATCATGGCCATACTGTAACGATTTTATCTGGCTCTGTCAATTTAAAAGTCAAATATTATTGACACGTTCGAGATTGTTCCTAAACAAAAAAATCCCAATTAAGGGAATTTTTAGATATAAAAAACTGAGTACAGTGTCCAGGCGCCGGCCTACTTTTGCCCTAAAGCTATTCCGCCCAAGGCGGACAGGCATGGACGCTGATCCGCCTTGGGCGGAAACTGCGTAAAATAAAAAGACCATTGTCCTGGCGACGGCCTACTTTTGCCCGCAGGCTATCATGGGCGCTGAAGAGCTTAACTGCCGAGTTCGGAATGGGATCGGGTGTGGCCTCTTCGCTTAAGTCACCAAGACAATGGTCTTTTTCAATGTTCAAACAATAGGATTGTGTATATTCGCAAAGCACGCTTAGTGCTTTCGTAGTGCGCTCGACCGATTAGTACTCCTCCGCTCAATCCCGACTAAGTCGGGACTTACACGCGTTACCGCGTTTACACGTAGAGCCTATCAACCTCGTAGTCTACAAGGGGTCTATGACGAATAGTTATCTTGAAGACGGCTTCACGCTTAGATGCTTTCAGCGTTTATCCGTGCCGAATATAGCTACCGAGCAATGCTCCTGACGGAACAACTCGTACACTAGAGATTCGTCCACTCCGGTCCTCTCGTACTAGGAGTGAGCCTTCTCACTATTCAACGCCCGCAACAGATAGGAGACCGAACTGTCTCACGACGTTCTGAACCCAGCTCGCGTACCGCTTTAATTGGCGAACAGCCAAACCCTTGGGAGCTTCTTCACCCCCAGGATGCGATGAGCCGACATCGTACATGGTTCCCTAATTTCTTAGGGGGTAGACTATATCATCTTCTTGCTCTGGATCGTAGCGAAACCGCGAGATGCACATTGCATTTTTCGTGGCCGTGATCGCATAATCTCAGGTTGACGTGGCAAGAGTCGGCGTGTTACCTGGTGCCTACTGGCGACCAAGTCTCCCCTTTCGGGTCAGTCGTTACGGGGTCAATCACGAGAGTGCGAAGCACTTTTTCGTGACGACTTCCCACGGGGTTACCGGTTGCTACGGGCGTAGCACTGACGGGTTCTCCGTTATAAGCCGATTAAAATCTCTTCTCGCCCCGTCGAATGACGGGGTGTTACCTATCTATTGTAATTAAACAATTTTGACGAAAAAACTTTGGAAACAAATCACTTTGCATGCACCCCGATATGTTAAGGTGCCAAACCTGGCCGTCTATGTGGACTATCGGGCCAGATCAGCCTGTTATCCCCGGAGTAGCTTTTATCCGTTGATCTTCCACCTTCCTATTTAGAAGTGGTCGGTTCACTAACTTCCGCTTTCGCGACTGCTCGGGTTGTAGCCCTTGCAGTAAAGCAGGCTTGTGCGTTTGCGCGTCCAGCTCGATTTCCATCCGAGCTAAGCCTACCTTTGTAAACGCCTCCGTTACATTTTGGGAGGCAACCGCCCCAGTTAAACTACCCATCAGCCACTGTCTTCCCAACCGGATTCACGGTCGGAAATTAGGCATACAGCAAGTCAAGGGTGGTGTCTCATTGGCGCCTTGCGGCTCCCACCTACGCTGAACATGAATAACCGTATACCAATAGCAAATTGTAGTAAAGCTTCACGGGGTCTTTTCGTCTAGTTGCGGGTAGGAGGCATCTTCACCTTCCTTGCAATTTCACTGAGTACTTCGTTGAGACAGTCGCACTATCGTTATGCCATTCGTGCAGGTCGGAACTCCATATGTGTTAGCACCTTGTTACCAAGGTGTTCAGACTATACCTTCATCTTGTTAGTATCTGTAGAAGCGATTGCTTATCATATCTTCGTGCTCCCCAATTATTCATCTCATACGCGGTAGTAATGATTCTATTCATTCCATCTTTCGTAAGATGTTTACCCTGAGCCATATCTAAACAGATAGATTTACATTTCTGAAAATCAACTGCTTTGGAAGTCCGAAGCGGATACTGGTCGAAGTTATGAAGCATCGTTCATGGATACTCTTGCTGTGACAAGAGCTGACGTGTTGTATGCCATATTACTATGGTCAAACCTCGCCTTTCGGCTCAGTCGTTACGGGTCCCCGACATACATCGGGGTTCCCACGGTATTACCCATTCCTCAAGGAATGGCGCTCCACCGTTATGAGTCAGTGTGCTTGTACTCTGTCACCAGAATACTCGGGCAAGTTTTCTCCGACCGGAAAAATTTGTTCACCCGACAAGGAATTTCGCTACCTTAGGACGGTTCATGTGTTAATCCCTTTTAAGGACCCTCGATTGGTTACGGGGCTCATAGTCGCCTATGAGTTCGGACTTTATCATCTCGCCACCGTCCGATTCAGTGTGAACCGGAAGACGAGTCTGGCGTAAAGTCTCTGAGGATTTTCCAGGAAAAACATGGTGTGCTTCGTATTTTCTTTTTCGACCATGTCCTTCATTTAATATTTCGCGTAATTGAACAACCTTTCGAAGTATCTCTTCTGAAAATTGTCCTGATCGCAAAATAATAATTATGCTTTTAAATATAGCGAAGTTTCTTTTCTTGGCTGCTGATCGAAATCCAAACCGTTCAAAAAACGGAATAACTCGTTCAGCCAACATGCCGAGATTACGAACTTCGTAGTAAACAACTCCATCTTGCCTTTCCCGTAGAGTTCCACAACCAAATATTTTCTTATGGAACGCGAGAATGACTCTATCTCGTTGTGATACATTGAAGCTCGGATCAACGTCCCAACCAAGTCGGTGATCATCTCGCCGACGAAGCGATACGTTGAAACTACCTTCACCATCTACAAATCCTGCGATGTAGTTGCCTACATCGGATGGAATTTGTTGTAACCATTGTTCATGGTTTTGCATATGAATTGGAATCTTTCCTGCGAGTTGTCTGCAGCACGAGCTTGTTACTTTCCCGACATACGTCGGAATGAGTACTCAATGCATCTCCAGATATTCTCGCAAATAGCCAAATTTATTTGTTGGCACCGTTTACTTCGTATAACTACAACCTTCATAGTTACCGCCGGCGTTCATCAGCGCTTCAGTTCAAGGCTTCGACTTGCGTCTAACCTCTCTCTTTAACGTTCTGACACTGGCCAGGCATCACTCCCTATACGTCAGCTTACGCTTTTGCAGGGAGCTGTGTTTTTGGTAAACAGTCGCAGTGCGTCTTTTGTTGTAACCCAATAAATTGGGCAGGCCTTATCCCGAAGTTACGGCCGCTGTATTGCAGAGTTCCTTAACGAAGTTTCTCTCATACGCCTTAGTCTACTCGACCTATCCACCTGTGTCGGTTTCCGGTACGATTATAGCCAGCTTAACGATTTTCGCCTTTTCTAGACACCTCATCTCCCGACATTGACTCCACCCGAAGGCTTTGTCTCTATCTTGCGAAGCGTATATATTCAAAATACGCGTCGGGTTTAAAGATGTGCAGCTAAATCAAACTAACTACAGTGCAGGAATATTAACCTGCTCTTCCATCGGTTACGCCTTTCGGCCTGGCCTTAGGATCGACTAACCCTGGGGCGATTCTCGTTGCCCAGGAAACCTTGGATTTTCGGCGTCAAGGATTCTCACCTTGATTTTTGCTACTTATGCCTGCATTCTCACTTCTCTACACTCCACCGCGCCTCACGGCTACGGCTTCAGTGCGTAGAGAACGTTCCTCTACCAATGCCGGAAGTCGGACTTCAGATATCAGATTTCGGATATTTTTTGAAATTGTTTGAATATACTTATTAAGCTGTTTAGACAAATATGACCCAAGTATATCACAATTTACTTTTCCGATTTCTGACTTCCGCAGTCCGACCTCCGACAGTTCGCAGCTTCGGTACTATGTTTGAGCCCCGGTACATTTTCGGCGCGAAAACTCTTGACCAGTGAGCTGTTACGCTTTCTTTAAAGGATGGCTGCTTCTAAGCCAACCTCCTGGTTGTATAAGAATTAACACCACCTTT
>CAZXIF010000073.1:0-3767 GCA_964640395.1 uncultured Gammaproteobacteria bacterium
TAGGTGCCCCAATACACGTAGAGGTTCCCCTGTTCTATGGGTTCGCCCGGAACTTTTTGTTTCATCAGATTAACAACATCCTTTTCTTGCCTCCAAACATTGTAGCCCCATCGTTGGCTTTTAAATTTAGCCGCGTCTAGGGTTATGATCATGGTATGTTCGTTAGAGATATTTGAATTATCACCAAAATTGTGACGTTCAATGGCGCAGGGCAAACCATATGACGCCTGCCAGCCCTCGTTATTCATCACGTCAAAAAAATCTTGTTTAGCAATGCGACATACTTTACCTTTGGAATTAGCATTGGCGTCGGCGTAGATGAAAAAATCATTCGTGCCCTCGTTTTTAAACCGCCCAACTTCAATATTGTCAAAAGTTGCTACCGTCCACCCCCCATTCGCTACCTGTTCCCCAATGGCATACCGGCCAGTGCCGTCGGGAGCGATTGACGTGTAGAGGACGCCTTTCCAAGAACCATCCTCGATAATTTTGTTGGGGGTGGTGACGGTTTGGCCGGATTGGACGGCGGCGTGGAGGTTGGTTTTGGTGGTGTCCGAGAGGGTGAGGGAGTCAATGTCGGACTCGTTGGTTTTGTCGATGGTGTGGAGGGTGTAGGCGCCAGGATTGGCATAGGCGTACTGTAGGCCCTTGATGGTGGAAATGCCGACGAGACCAGCCAGGTCGGTAAACAGTTGGCCTTCGTAGTAGGAGTCTTCAAGGCCCGCGAGGAGACGGAAATCTTTTTGATGAGTTTGGTAGTTGCCGCGGCTGGAGTAATCGTTGAAGTGGGCGGCGGCATCGATGGTGAGGCCTTTAAAATCGAAAGTGGTGGGGAGGTTGTTGACCAGGGTGAGGATGCGGTTTTGGGTGACCACGGCGCGGGCGTAACCGAGGTTGTATTCGTAGTCTAAGGCTTCTTTAAAAGCCGTGGCGGTGTCTTCCAGATGTTCGAGGTAGGTGCGGGCGATTGAAGCGTTGCCGGAGAGGAGAATTTTGGAGGGAGTGTTGAGAAGCGGGTTACGCTGAACTTTTGAGAGGGTGAGAAAAATGCCTTCGCTGTTGCCGGCGGTGGAAAACTTCTGATCACTGATCAAGAGTACCCCATTGGCGCGGTATTGAAATTCTAAAACCAGTTGATCGCCGATTTTAAGGGGAACTGACCCGTCGAAATGCTCGGTGGATAGTTCTACAAATGGTTTAATGTCGACAAGGCTGGCGGGGGTCTGCGCGATGCCGCCGTAGCTCTCGATGATCTGTTTATCGGCAGGGGTGGCGCCGTCATAGTCGAGAGACACTTCCACGTTGTTGAGGTCGCTTCCGTAAAAGGTGTTGGTGAGGACCAGGCTGTTGTCACTGGCTTTTTTGAGGACAATGGTAATTTGGTGGCGATAGGTGTCGGGGAGAATGGACCAGGCGACGGGTTGAATGTTCGAGCCGCCCACTTGGCCGGTTCGGGTGTAGTAAGGCAGGGTGGGCGGGAGAATGGGGTAGGTTTGGGCAATGAGTGTTTTGGTGGAGCGATAATTGGAAATATCTTTACCGGTTTGGGCGAGAAGATCGGCTTGGTATTTTGCTATGGGAGACAGGGTGCCTTGGTACTGGAGATAGCCATTCCAAAAGTTTTGGGTGTTAAAATTGGCGGTATCGGGAACAATTTCTGGTTGCGTCCAATTGAGGGATTTAATTCCCGGGTCAATGGCGATCCATTGTTTTTTGGGTTGATTCTGGAGGAGGGCGTGGACGGCATCTGTGGTGGTCGCGGAGCTGAAATCTAAGGTGTTGGTGATATTGGCGCCCCGTTCGTCATAATCATAAAACAGTTCCACAAAGACTCGTTCCACGGCCAAACTTGTTTCCAATGAAAAATCGGCGGTGTCCAGGCTCTTGCCATCGTTGGCGCTATTGAGGACATATACCGGCACTTTGTTAAAACTCCAGGCGGCGTAGGCGGTTTTCAGGTCGCTGACCCCGAGCAGTTGTTTAATCTCGGCGGCGGGCATGATGGCCAGGCTCTTTTTGTAGCGGGCGGGAATCCCGGCAGAGCGCAGGAGGGCAATGGTGAGGGAGCTGGTGTCGACGTCATTGCAGACTTTTTCGATTAAACAACCACTACTCCCCTTTTTGGCGCCAAAGTAGGGTTCGTATGAAATGGAATTACGGACGAAATTAAAGATGGTGACCGGGTTGTTGCCGAGCGACTGGGCCAGGTCCTGGATAGCGGTTGAGATAGCGACTTCGCCATTTGCGGTAACGTCGTCGAGGGTCGGGAGAATGGTGTTGGCGACGGCGCCAGCGGGTTCAATCTGGAAGGGGTTTGATAAAATGTCAAAACTCCGTTGGCGCTGGTTGGCCGGCTGGTTGGCGGAGATGCCTTGCACCGTAACCGGGTCAGTGGCAAAGCCAAATCGGCTTGGTTCTTCCGGAATCTGGATGGTGTCGGTTTCGGCGGGCAAAGCGGGAGCCTGAAAGCCACTAAACAATCGCTCCAAAAACCCTGGTGAGCGGCCGCTCACCGAGTTGATTTGATTTTGGAGAAAACTAAGATAGGCAGACCGCTTGTCTGATGATACGTTCAATTGATCTAATTTTTTGGCTTCAGCCTGTTTAAACTGTTCCAAACGGCGTGCCAAAGCGGGAGATTGTCTGCCGGCTCCTTTGGAAACCGCGGCCAGTTCGCGCATGAGGGCGGGGTAGGAGTCCCGAGTAGGGGGGTCTGTGGGGGTGGCTACTGGCGTGATTGAAGGGTTCAAGACGGGAAGAGAGGTGGTGTCGGTTGCAGGAAATTTTTGCTCGGCAGGAACAGCGTCTTGAGAAGTAATAACACTATCAGGAGTTGTGCTCGTAGGCACTCCAGCTTCTTCGGCGAGGACGGGTAGCCAGGGGGTTAAAACGAGTTGCACAACCAGAAGCACAATAGCAATTTTTTGTGTTTTTTTTAAAAACAACATATACCTCTCAAAAAGTCTTATACTGATAAAACAAAACCACCCTGTGACCTTATCACAGGGTGGTTTAAAAGTCTATTACACACAATCACACAAAATCTGTGAAATCTGTATCACAATCCATGTAATCTGTGTTCTTAGATATTCAAATTCTCAACGGCGCTGATATCAATGGGATCATTCATCATCGGCTGGTTCATCATTGGTTGATTCATCATTGAACCTCCCATAGAACCTCCCATTGGTCCGTGCCCCGGACCGCGACCCCCGATGGGCTCATTAATCTTCAAGTTGACGCGGGCGTTATTTTTTGCGCCCACGATCTTAAGGAGAGTCCTGACGGAGCGGGCGGTTTGGCCTTGGCGGCCAATCACATAACCCATGTCCGCTGCGTTCACATCAAGCGTGATGAGAACACCGCGCTCGTCGATTGTTCGAGTCGCCTTGACATCCTGGGGATTATTCACAATCGCCCGGATGACATCTTCCACAAACTTCTGATCGGCTTCCATAGTTGCATTTCTTCATTGGTGTATTACAGAGCAGCCTGTCGACGGTGCGGAATCCCACCCTAAAAAGTTGGACCCACCAGTACTGCCGTTCCTGAAAGATATAGTAACACCTGTTAAAATGTGAGTCAAGTGAATAAAGGTGATGCCTAAATGGCAACAATTACGGGGAATTCCGCCGTTCCAATTCTTCCCGCGCCACCCGGCGGTCATCCCAGTCAATACAATTCCCATTAGCTAGACACAATTTTTGATCCGCCCCTTTACCCGTGATAAGGACAATATCGCCTGGCTCGGCAGATTGAATAGCTTT
>CAZXIF010000074.1:0-6785 GCA_964640395.1 uncultured Gammaproteobacteria bacterium
GCCAAGGTACGTAGTTGCATCCCGTCAATCTTCGGGTCGTTCGAGGTAAGCCCGCCCCACATGATTTCTCCAAGCACCGAGGCGACCGGACCCAAGACGGGCCGCACGTCTTCTGGTAGATCAAGTTGTGCCAAGCGTTCCTGGATGATTTGGCGGTTGCGATACACATCTGATCCCCATTTGAATTCCGCCTGCACAATCGCCAATCCAAACGAAGCCGTACCGCGCACTCGTTCCACTCCTGGCGCTCCGGCTACCGCTGTTTCAATCGGCTGCAAAATCAAACGTTCAATTTCTTCGGGCGCCAACCCTTCCCCTTCCGCGAATACGGCCACGGTAGGCTTATTGATGTCGGGCAGTACGTCTACTTTCATCGTAGCCAGGCTCCAAACGCCGCCCACAGCTACCAAAATAGATATGACAATCGTGGTGAAGCGATGGTTAATCGCCCACCGAATAATTTTATTGAGCATATTAGAGGTTTATTCGTCGTGCGCATGACCGTGCCCGTCACCCTCCGGCTCCGCGACTGCTGGTTTGGATGTTTTGGCGCTCAGTTCAGAGACTGACTGTCCGGTTTTAAGTTCAGGCGTTGTCTTAATCACAAACCGGCTGCCAACTTCAAGTCCGGCTTCGATCTGAATACGGTCTCCCACCGCCCGACCGACTTTTACCTCTTGGGGACGAATCACATTATTTTCCGTAACGAGCCATACCTGTGCGACACCTTGTTCATTCCACCAAATAGCGGTAAGAGGAACGAGGACAATCTGGTTACTCTGCGTACCGACCACGCGCACCGAAGCGTGCACTGGCCAATCGGTGGGAGTGACGAATTCGGCATCGGCACTAAAGGAGCCTTGTTGATCGAGCGCCAAACCAACGCCGATTATTTTCGCTTTGACCGGAGTTAAGGGGAATCCCGGTCGTTCAATCTGCACTTCTTCTCCGGCGCTGGGCGTACGCATATCACTCGGGATACGGAAGCGGACAAAGCGGCCATGAGCCGAAGCGCTGCTAATACCACCGATGGCCGTTTCCGGAGTAACTCTATCCCCCATATTTTTGAAGATCGCCGAAATAGTCCCGGCTTGGGCCGCGATAATCGTTTGACCAGCGACACCAGCGGCAATCGTGTCATAAGCTGCCTCGGCCCCTCGTACTTCGGCCTGGGCTAGACTTAATTCCCGATCAAATTCGCCGACCTTAGTATCTAATTCTCCCTTTTCACGAGCAAATTCAACTAATGCCTCGGCAATCATTTGTTGCTTGATACTAGCGGTACTTTGTACGGTTATTTCAGCGTTCAAAGAATTAGTTTTGGCACTGACCACTGTTCGATTCTGCTCGGCCGTAATTTTATTGAGGTCGGCTTTAGTAACGGCCACATTCGTTTGCGCTTCCTTGTATTCCTTAAGCGCCTCTAACCAGTCCTTTTCATCATCAGTGATGATGGTACGCAACGCGCTCAATTTCGATGAAGGAATTTCATCGCTGCTCATAGTATTGGCTAAGAGCGTTTTGGCGGATTGAATATAATTTTTGGCTGCTTCCTCGGGTAAGGCATTTTTATCCCGTAGTGCGGATTGAAGGCTTTTAATGCCCCCCAGATAGGTATTGAGCGCCGAAGCATCCAAACTACCGAATTTTCGCCCATTCCCATTGTAGAGGAAGTAGGAATCGATCTGGCTGCCGGTAGCGGCATTAGACGTGAGTTCGGCAATAAATCCCTCTGCCAGCCGTTCAAAGGCTGCTCGCGCGGCCTGGCGTTTGAGCGGCAAGCTGGCTTCAGCTTGCGTGAGATCCGCCTCAGCCGATTGAATGGCAGCCACACGGTTACTTTCAGTCGAAGACAACTCTTGCGCCGCTCCACGGCTGGACTGGATATTTTTCAACGCTTCTTTTTCCGCCACAGCCAGTGCGGCATCACGCGACTGGGCTAGGGCCCCTTGCAGAGCCGCTAACCGAGTTCTACCTTCACGGACCAATTTTTCAGTAGCTGTCGACTGTGCTCTGGCTCGTACGAGCGCTTGGGAACGCTCCGCCAGCGCTACTGTGGCGTCTAAGCTCGCTGGAGGAGCGGTAAGGCGCCCAAGTACTTGGCCTTTACGCACTTTGTCACCGAGCCGCACTTTCCACTCGGCAATCTGTCCTTCGCGGGCAGGGTATATTTGCACGTCGGCAGTAGATAGGACTTCACCGGCCCACGAGACGCTGGTTGCGCCGAGCGTTTCTGTTCCGGAGTTCGTAGCAGTTTCAAGGGCAATTGTTGTGGCCGTAGTTGTGTTCGAAGGAATTTCCGCCACCCCACCTTCCTCATGACTGGGATCAGCCAACGCTATTTGACGGTAGGTCAAAAGACCGATGCCGAGGGCTATGATGAGGGTCGGAATAATAATTTTAGGATTCTTGGCATAGTGTTGCATATTCAGTAAGAATTATTGATGATCTTTTTTTTCTGTATCATCGTTAGTAATTTGATCAGCGTGCTTGACGGTATCCTGTCCGACTTCATTGACATCGACAGTAATCGGGAACGTACGCACCGTGCCTTCAATATTGAATTGGGCGTAGAGCGTATAGCGGCCTTTGATCGGGAATTGCGCTTCAAATTTGACTACCCCGTCAGTTGGTTTTGTTTCGGTCAGCGGATGGACATGGAAAAAATCATCCGAATCAGTATGACGCAGCAAGACCACATGACCATACGCACCTAAGTACGGATCAATTGAAGCAACCGACTTACCATTTTTGGTGACCGCAAAAGTCAATGAGGTATGTTCGTTGGTTTTAAGAGTGCCGTTCGTGCTGAGCTTTACGCTATAGCCTGCATCCGCGGCAGTTAGTTCAGCATTTGGGGTAAGTGTTTTGGCAATAGCGGTCGGGCCACCAATAGTTACTGGCACGCGTAATACAACTGGCTTTTCTTCGTTAGGTTCAATATCTACATAGAGCTGATACATTCCAGCCTCCGGAATAGTTGTTTTTACACTCCACTTATTGTCGGTATATTCTGGGTGTAGGTGCTGAAAACCGGTCATATCATCCCGTACCATGAGAAAATGCATTTTTTTCTCATGAGCGATTTTCAAGTCTTTCTCGCCAAACTCATGACCGTCAAGGCCGTAGAGCTTAAAGCGCAAGGTTACTTCTCCGGGCTGCAAGCTGTTCTTGTTTTCCAGATCGATGCGCGAACCAGCCAGCTTGGCCAGATGATCTCCGCCATGACTTTCGGTATTCGGTTCAGAGGCAGTGGGGATGGCTCCAGGATTAGAATTGGAAGGAGCAGTGGCTGTAGGTGTAGTACTATTTTTAGCACACCCCGCTCCGGCGAGTACCACTACCACCAGTACTAAGGGAAGAAAAAGTTTTAGTTTCATACAAATATTGAAGAATTAAATACACATAACAAAAAACAACAATCCACGAACAGATTATTGTTTTAGGAAATTTTTAACAACGACAAACCATCGAGAATTGCTGGTCGATGAGCGGAAGAAAAAAATGTTCTGAGAAGTATCTACGCCATCTATCCAACAGAAGCAAAATACTCCCCAATAATGCGACGGCTACTAAAGCTAGTAATAGCGGCGGATCAAAGCTGAGGGCAGTAATGACTGGTTGAGTAACGGCCGTGGCTTTTGTTAAAGACGTTTGGCTATCGCAGCAGCGGCTACTGTCCTCCTGCGCGGCCAAAGTTACGGTGGCTTCATCATGACTGTGTTCAAGAGCGGACGAACTAGCGGGATGAGCAAAACAAATATAAAAAGACCCTGCCAGCATGACTAGGAGTAGTGAGAAGGAAAATAGCTTATTTTTAAGTAAATTCTTGAGGTGCATAGCTAGGCTAAAAAATAATAGCACATTGCAAGATTCTGGTCAAAGATTCCCGAGCTTGTCTACATATTCAAATACTCCTTCCAATACTGATACAACTCGTTTGTCGCCCTCAAATCCCCGACATTATACCTCGCAATATCCAACCCCCGCCCGGCTTTAAACAACGCCCCCACGTCGTCCCCGGTCACCCCACCCGCTTTCGGACTCATAATCCCAAACGCCCGACTCGCCAGATGCAGGCTGCTGCGCTTGAACATAGCGCCATAAAAAGATAGCTGGTCGCACAAATCAATATGCCGACTACCACGCTGCAACCCCAAATACCGATTGGACAACAAATTTCTCGTTGGTTTAATTTTATGAATCGCCGACCGAATCATCAACCACGGTGCGTCGAACCCCCGGCCATTGAACGTTACAAAATCATCATACTGCAACGCCCCTTGCCAAAATTGTTCCAACATTTCTGGCTCCGTGCGCTGTTTAAAGACAATCCCCTCTTCCTCAAATTCAGCCTGGGTTTTCCCCGGATCCTGATAATACACCACCCCCTTATTACGCTCAGCATCCAGCACCCCAATCGCCACGATGCTCCCGGTCAACGGAGAAAATCCCAACCCATTTTTAATATCCTCCAATCCTGTTTCGTACTCCTCATCATTTTTAGAGGTTTTTTCCAGCCAACGAGTCAGCATATGCTGCGTAGTGGCATCAAGTTCGTTATAATCTTCGCCGACGGTTTCGATATCGAAGACAAGAGTAGACATACTTTAGAATTTAGAATTTTGAATATAGAATTTAGAATACCAACCAGGTAAATGAATACCGCTCGTCAATTCCAAATTCCAGATTCTAAATTCTATATTCTTCAACATCAATATCTCTTACACTTCTCCCACAACCCCACCTTCTTCTCCCGCGCCTCCCGCGCCGCCGCCACAAACCCTTGGCTAAACTTCACATCCGGCGGAAAAGTACTCACGTTCGCATAACCATCCTGCACCAATTTCAAATTAACAAACGTCCCATCACTCAAATACACATACCGGAGCAATCGCCCATACCGATCCGTTTCCGAAATATCCTTTTCCAATCGCACCCGCTGACCAGCCACCAACTGCTTATTATACGCCGAGGCCTCCTTACCAAAACATTGCACTTTCTTTTTTGGGCTTACGGTCTCCGGCGTATCCACCCCAATATAGCGAACCTTTTCACCCGTTTCGAGCTCAATCGTATCACCATCAACCACTCGCTTAACCAACACCTGCTGAGCACCTTTTTTATCCATCAGCTGGCGCTGGGCTACCGGTGAAGTTTTTTTACTAATCACCACCGAATCTACTGGCGTTATTTGATACATCAAAAATAAAGCAAGCATTACCATCGTTGGTATTAACACTCGTCTAAAAAATACCTTCATACTAATTTTATTACTAGAAATTGGAAATTACTTTTCTAATTTCCAATTTCTAATCATTTATCAATCTTTGTCCGAAAACATCTTAGCGATCTCCTTCACCTCACTATTCCCCGCATTCTTCACAATCGAATGCATCGACCCTCCCCCATCCCCCTCATAGCGCGGAATAATATGCCAATGAATATGAGGCACCGCCTGCCCGGCCGCCGGGCGTTCGTTGATCCCGATATTAAATCCATCCGGCTGCAAAATCTCCTGAACCCGGGTAGCCGCCGCGCGTACCCCCTCAAGCAATTTATCATACTCTGCAATCGATAACGCCAAAACACTCTCCATATGCTGCTTCGGAATCACCACCGTGTGCCCCTTACTACAAGGGAAGATATCCAAAAAAGCTAAGACTGATTCATCTTCATATACGGTGTAATTGGGCACTTCTTTAGCGATAATTTTACAAAAAATACAGTTCATAAAAAATTAATAAAATTTTTTTATCTTGACCCACTCTTTTTTACCCCTCCTTTGTCTAAAGGATTAATGATACCCCGAATTTTACTCTTGTTTCGCTTCTCATGAGCAACTTGTAAATTCCCCTCGACGGTAATCCCTTCCACGCTATATTCTACAAACATTGGATCAAACACACCTTCCTCAACCCGAGAAATGAAATCACCAACCTCTAACTTATTATCGACGATATATTTCCATTGGCATTTTATCTAAATTTAAAAAACTTTTGGCTACTTCTGCTCCGATTTCGCTCATAGAATTAAAAATTAACTATATTAATATACTAGTCGTTCAAAATTTATGCTCCTTCATTTCACCCTATTATACCTCCACACCTCCAAAGAAGGAAACTGCTCATTCACCCCGCCATACGGTCGCCCCTGAATACCCTGCTTAGCAAAAAATTCTTTCACCCCTTCACTCGGATTGGACAAAACGATAAAACAATGTTCCGCCCCGGTCGCCTCCCATACTCCAGCCGGCCAGCCCTTCTCCGGATGCTCTTGTAGTTGTTGGAAAGTCTCAACCAATTCCCGTTGCCCAAAATTCTGATCAATTGGGAATCCCCCACCAATAATCTCCCGCGCTGAAATCGCTTCCAGCGCCAACAGCGGATAGGTGTCCGCGATCACACAATGCTTAACCTGACCTTTTTCCTCCGCCCACACTGCCTGCATCGCCTGATATTCAAACGCGCTTACCGTCCGCGTATCCGGCCCCAGCGTATACGAAGCCGTAATCGCCGCGCTCATCACCACCAAAAATAAAACCTGAATGTAGGGGGACACAATCCCCGCTTGGGCGGGGTAGGGGTGGGTGAGACTTTGCGTGGCCAATCGTTCGGGTACTCGTCTCACCAATACTCTGGACAATTCCTCCCAACCAACCGTCGCGAGCAATACCATACAAACAGCCAAAACCGCGTCGAGTCGCCGAGAAATGATTTGCTCGCCCACCAACACGTAGCGCCCCACAACATAACTAATGAATACTGCCGCGCTAAAATAAGCCA
>CAZXIF010000075.1:0-2924 GCA_964640395.1 uncultured Gammaproteobacteria bacterium
CAGAATAAAAATACCGGTAATCAGTAGCGGGGATAGTTTATAGAAAATAACGGCGATACCCGACAACCAGCTGAAAGTTGCGATGGATAATAAAATTCCGAGTAACGTCGTTATCCGCTCCCCGGAAAAATCAAACAGGCGGCTGAGGGCTTTTCCGGCCCACCAACCAGTACTAATAAAATAGACTAAAATAAAACTCAAAAACATAGTTTTAGGATATTGTATAGTATAGCAGCTCTGGTTAAAAAGAGAAATTTCTGTATATCCGCTACCCACACCTTTTCCCCAGCCTCATGCCTTGTGGAATTAAAGTAGTTAGGCTACCATATCACTGCAATATGTCAGCACGTCAACACATCAACACAGAGTGTTGCGGTGTTGTTGTGTTGAATTGTTGCGGAATCTATACGTATGTCTGATGAGATTGAAAAAATACCGCCCCAAAGCCTCGAAGCCGAAATGTCATTTCTCGGCTCGGTTTTAATTGATAAAGACGCCCTTTTGAAAGCGGTTGACATCGTGCGGGTGGAAGATTTTTATAAAGACGCTCACGCCAAAATTTTTGAAGCGATTCTTGAACTCTACGCGAAAAACGAACCGATTGATCTACTCACCATGAGTAACCGTTTGGAAGAAAAAAACCAGCTGGAAGCCGTGGGTGGGCGCAGTTACCTAGCGACGCTTACCAACACGGTGCCAACGGCCTCGAACGTGGTGCACTACGCCACTATCGTCCACCGAAAAGCCACCCGGCGGCGGCTTTTAACCTCATCACACGAAATTAGCCGGCTGGCCTATGAAGAAGAAACCGACGATATTGAACAAATTTTAGATCAGGCTCAACAACACCTGTTTGGCGTATCGAACATTTACTTTAAACAGGCGTTTACCCCCATTCGCGGAGTCTTGGCCGACGCGTTTGACCGCATTGACGAACTCCACAAAAACAAAGGCCAGTTGCGCGGCCTCCCCACTGGTTTTAGGTCACTGGATAATCTTCTGGCCGGGCTTCAAAAATCAGATTTGGTTATCATCGCGGCTCGCCCGAGTGTGGGCAAGACCTCATTTGTGCTTGATATTATTCGGAATATCGCGACCAAACAAAAAATCGCGGTCGGCATGTTCTCTTTGGAAATGAGCAAAGAACAACTGGTTGATCGCCTCTTGTGCGCCGAAGCGAATGTGGACCTGTGGCGCATGCGCACCGGCCGCCTGTCGGAGCGACCGGAAGATGATGATTTCCCCCGGATTGGGCACGCGATTGGGGTTTTGTCCGAATCCCCTATTTTTATTGATGATACCCCCAGCGCTAATATTCTCCAGATTAGAACGAAAGCGCGTCGCCTCCAAGCCGAGCATGGCCTCGGCCTCATTGTGATTGATTATTTGCAACTGATGGAATCAAGCATCAAGGGGGACAGCGATAACCGCGTCCAGGAAATTGCCGCTATCACCCGCGGCCTTAAAGGAATTGCGCGCGAATTAAATATACCGGTTGTGGCGCTGTCCCAACTCTCCCGCGTGGTGGAACAAAGCAAACCGGCGATTCCAAAATTATCCCACCTGCGCGATTCCGGCTCGATTGAACAGGATGCCGATGTGGTGATCTTTATCTACCGCAAAGCTGCCGACCGCAATTATCGCTTGGAAGATATTCCGCCCGATGAACGAAATCTGACTGAACTCCATATTGCGAAACACCGCAACGGCCCGACGGGGCTGGTGAAAGTGGCCTTTAATGAAAATTTGGCGTCATTTCGGAATTTGGAAACAGCCTTACATGACCCAAATGCTCCTATGAGCTTGAAACCAAAGTCTGCTTTTGTGAGACAACAACCAATACCAACCAATGAAATTCCCCAATTTTAATTAAAGTGTCACCGCGAGGAGCGAAGCGACCTGCCGGCCGGCAGGCAGGCGTGGCATCCCCTTGCTGAGAGACTCAGCGATCATCAGAGGGATTGCTTCGCTCGTTCCTCGCTCGCAATGACAGTAAGCCTCAATCATTATGTCAGTATTTAGCAAATTAAAACAATTCAAAGATCTGCGTGACCAGGGTAAAAAACTGCAGGGCGCCTTGGCCGGCGAATCGGTAACCACCCGGACCCTTGGCGACAAAGTGGTTTTGACCATGGATGGGAATTTGCGGATTACCGGATTGGCGATTGACCCGGAGGTCTTATCACCGGAGCAAAAAAATAAACTCGAACAGGCGATTAAAGACGCGCATGACGACGCCTTGAAAAAAATGCAGCGCATTATCGCCGGTAAAATGCAGGAAATGGGAGGAATGCCGGGGCTAACCGGAATGACTAAACCCTCATGATTATTTAAAATGACGAATCAAATCGCAATAGCCAAATCCCAATGTCCCACGGTGATTGGAATTTGAAAATTAATTCGTCCCGCCAAAGGCGGGCAGGCATTCGAAATTCGTCATTCTCACATGTATTCTCCTTCCATCAACAATCTCATTAAGGCTTTAAAAAGATTTCCCTCGGTGGGCGAGCGCACCGCCGAGCGGTTTGTATTTCATTTGCTCAAAGGTGGAAAAACTGAAGTACGGGCCATGATTGACGCGCTGCAAGGCGTAATCGAGAACGTAACCAGTTGCCGAATTTGTTGGAATTTTACCGACCAAAGCCCTTGTCAACTCTGCCAAAGCCGGACGCGCGACAAGGCAATCATCGCGGTGGTGGCCGATCCAGCTGATTTGGCGGCCCTGGAGCAGACCGGAGCTTACTCCGGAGCGTACCACGTGCTCCGGGGAGTGATTGACCCCACCGTTCCCGAAAGTTTTACGAAAATAAAAATTAAGGAATTGCTCGCGCGCCTTAAAAATTCCGCTGCGCAGGAAGTGTTGTTGGCACTCAACCCGGATTTGCCGGGTGAGACAACGCGACTTTATTTAGAAAAAGAAATCA
>CAZXIF010000076.1:0-4700 GCA_964640395.1 uncultured Gammaproteobacteria bacterium
CAAATACCCGCTTGAAGCCGTGCGCTACTTCCTGATGCGTGAAAACCCGTTTGACAACTATGGCGATAATTCCTAGAAAAAATTTAAAGAACGCTATAATACGGATTTATCGAATGTCATCTGCAACCTAACCAATAGTATCCTTACCATGCTTGAAAAATATATCGACAGCCTCGTGCCACCAGTCACCGAGATTAACCAAGGCCTAATCGATACCCTAGCCAATACCGTCTGGCCAGCCTATACCGGAGCCATGGAGCGCTGGCGTTTTGATTTAGCGCTCGAAGCAACCTGGAAATTTGTTACCTATTGCGATCAGCTCATCTCAGATTCCGAACCATGGAAATTAGCCAAAGCCGGGGACATGGTCAAAGTCCACAATTTGTTGTATCATTTAGCCGAAGGGTTACGCCACATCGCCATCATGATTTGGCCGGTGCTCCCCGAAACTTCTGAAAAAATAATTACCCAACTCGGGCTTGAAATTGCAACCGAACTAAAAAAACCTCTCTCCGAATTACAGCAATGGGTTGAATTAGTAGTCGGAAACAAAATCAATAAACAAGCTATCTTATTTCCAAGAATAGAGAAAACCTCCCCCTGACCCCTCCTTAAAAAGAGGGGAACCAATCGACTCCTCCCTTTTCAAGGGGAGGGCAGGGTGGGGTAAACAATTATCATTATTACTTATTAACTAACAAGGAGCTTATGCCCACGGCCGATATAATCATACTCGCGCTTATCGCGTTATTCGCATTCTTAGGATTACGCACCGGATTTATTCACGCCTTAGGCTCTCTCGTGGGCACCATTCTCGGCATCTATTTGGCCGGGCATTACTACGAAACGCTGGCCAAACTATTAATAGATTTTACCGCCTGGAATCCCAATTTTGTTCGCGTCCTAATTTTTATCATCTTATTTTTTATTAGCAACCGCCTTATCGGCATCATCTTCTGGGGAGCAGGAAAAGTATTTAATGTAGTCAGTGTTGTGCCCTTTATCGGCACGATAGACAAGCTCTTGGGGGCTATTTTAGGAGTCTTGGAAGGCATCATCATCGTCGGCATCGCCATATTTTTTATTACCAAATTCCCTCCCAGCCAGAGCGTCATGGCCGGACTCGACCAATCCAAAGTTGCGCCTAAAGTAGTCAATTTTACCAAATTCCTCTGGCCTCTCTTACCCGCTGAAGTAGTTAACCTAGTCAATGAATTTTCCGGATTCGGCTTGCCCAGCAGCTTTGGTTTTCCCGGCGGTTTTAAACTGCCACCTGGAATTTCCCTACCAAAAAATATTGATGACCTGAAAGGTTTCAAATTTCCTGACAATTTTAACTTCGGCGCTCAAGCAACCACTACGGCTAAATAGCAGCTATGCTCATCGACACGCACTGCCATGTCCATTTCAAAGCTTTTGAAGCCGATGCCGATGAAGTAATCGTCCGTACCAAAGAGAAACAAGTGATAATGAACGCTGTCGGAACCCAACGGGACACCAGTCGTCGCGCTGTGGAATTTGTCGAGCGCTACGACGGAATTTACGCCAGTGTGGGTCTCCACCCGGTACACCTCTTTTCTCAACACATCGACGAAGAAGAATCTTCGTTTAATACTCGCGAAGAAAACTTCGACTACGACTTTTACCATTCTCTAGCCGTTCATCCCAAAACTATCGCTATCGGTGAATGCGGCCTCGATCTCTACCGTCTGCCGGAAAATATTGATAGGGACACGGTCCTCGCTAAACAAACCTCAGTATTTAGAGACCACTGGCGCCTAGCCCAAGCGGTTGATTTGCCGTTAGCGATTCATGTTCGCGACGCTTACCCCGAAATGATTGATCTTCTTAAAGACTTATTAGTGGAATACCAACAGACAACCGTGCGCGCCGTAGTCCACTGTTATATCGGCAATTGGACCTATGCTCAAGAATTTTTAAAACTTGGCATGTATCTGGGCTTTACCGGCATTATCACCTTCCCACCCAAAAAAAGCGCCCCCGAAGCCCAAGCTGCGCTGATCGAGGTGGTACGCAATTGCCCACTCGATCGGATGGTACTCGAGACAGACTCACCATATCTAGCACCTGGCAAATATCGTGGTAAACGCTCTGAGCCCTGGATGGTCGAAGAAGTCGCCCGTAAAATCGCGGAATTAAAAGGTATTTCCTATCAAGAAGTCGTTACCGCTACCACGGCTAATGCCCGCCGATTATTTACTAAAATAGCTTGAATCATAGGTCCCTCTGGCACACCCGTGAAACTAAAAGCGTGTTAGCATCTCTATGACAGAAGCCATCATTTCATTTTTTGCTGATTTTCCACCCCACCTCGCTACCTTCCTCATGGCTATGGTACCGCTGGGGGAAAGCCAATTAGCGCTTCCGGTTTCAATCCTGCATTATCAGTTGCCGGCCTGGCAAGGATTTTTTTTAGCGCTTGCTGGCAATATGGCGCCAGCCACCGCGATCTTATTATTTGGAGATTTTTTTCACCGCTACGCCAGCAAAAGACCCAACTGGATTGTCAGCAAAGTTTGGCTCCACCAACTAGCCCGTGCCCATGGAAAATTTAAAGGTGATTATGAAAAATATGGCCTACTGGCGCTAATGTTTTTTGTTATTCTCCCTTTTCCTCTTACCGGCGCGTGGACAGCCGCCGCGGCCGCTTTTGCCTTTGGTTTTCCCTTTAAAAAAGCTTGGCCCTTTATATTCGTAGGAATTTTGGGCTCTACGCTTTTAACCTTAATTTGTTCAATCGGGCTTAATAAAATTTTCTAAAGAAAGGTATTAGGTACGACGAGTTAACCAGGTCGGCCCGCTGAACACAAACCCCAATTATTTACTAAAATGGCTTAACTCCAAGGTTTGCCCGCTGTTATACACACCTAATTAAAAATTATATTGACCGCTTTGTCTAATTTGGGGTATAATGACCCACTTATGATTGGAAAAGAGCCAAAAAAGACTACCAGCCTCATGAGCCAGTCAGAACGGGATTATTACTATTTTGCGCTCAAAATCATGGGGGATTTCGGTGCCACCATCGCCATTCCGGTGGTTGGTCTGGCTTTACTCGGCGAGTACCTAGACGAACGGTTTAATACCCATCCTTATTTACTGGTTACCGGTTTTACGCTTGCGGCTCTTATGTCTGGGTATACTATTTACAAAAAAGCCAAACAATACGGAAAAAGGTATGAAGAATTGACTAAGACTAAGAAGCAGCTGTAGATTCCGATACTATGGAAATTCACATTCCAACCCTCGCTCCAGATAAACTATTCCATTTCGGCTCTGTTGCCATTACCAATACTCAATTGAATGCTACCATCGCCCTGCTTATCTTCCTAGCTTTGGGGCTGTATATACGCCGTCGGATTACTCTCCGTCCCCACAAACTTCAAAATGGCATAGAATTCTTTTTAGAAATTTTGCTTGGATACTTTGACCAGGTCACCGGTGATCGCAAGAAAACCATGCGTTTTCTGCCCATCGCTGGCTCGGTCTTCTTTTTTATACTGCTCTCCAACTGGTTAGGCTTATTGCCCGGCACCGGCAGTATTACGTTCGGCCACAATTTTTTATTGCGCCCAGCCAATACCGATCTTAACCTGACCGTGGCCATGGCGCTGGTGACGATAGTCTCTTCCCATGTCCTGGGTTTTTTTGCAGTCGGCTTTTTCACTCATTTAAATAAATTTGTCCAAGTCGGTTCTTTTGTAAAAAGCCTGCGTAAGGGGCCGATCGCGATTTTCCAGGCCTTGGTAGAATTCGCTGTAGGCTTGATCGAAATAGTCAGTGAAGCCTCCAAAGTGCTGTCCCTGTCACTGCGTTTATTTGGCAACGTATTCGCTGGCGAAGTCTTGATCACTGTCATCACCAGCATTGTGGCCGTGGTAGCGCCCACCCCGTTCATGTTACTAGAATTGCTCGTCGGCCTCATTCAAGCCGGGGTTTTTGCTATTCTTACTATTGTATACCTGACCGTGGCTTCCACCGAGCCGCACGGCAGCGAAGAACATTAATTATGCCAAGTAGTCTGTTACTTGTGGAAATAACAGACTGCTCTATTAATTAATTGGTAAGGGACAAACTGGGAGCGCGTGTGACGCCACGCTCTGCTGTACCGTTTGTCTGTTAAAAGCGTTATTACCTATAACACAATCCTATGGAAAGCATTTCCCACGCCAACGTCTTGGCCATCATCAAAGGCGCGACTATCGCTATCGGTGGTTTGGCGCCAGCCTACGCTATCGGCAAAATCGTCAGTACCGCCATGCAAGCCATCGGCCGCAACCCCGAAGCCGGCGGGAAAATCTTCGTACCGATGTTGCTTGGCGCAGCCTTCGCCGAAGCTATCGCCATCTACTCTTTGGTGGTTGTCTTCACCTTGGTCTAAAGTAATTCAACCAATCGGATTTGCCTCCACGCAAGTCCGATCACCTGGGATTATTTAGATTTGTTTTTAATGTATGAAATTAACAGTAGTTGATACGGCCTTGGCCGCCACTTCCGAGGAAGCGACAGGCGCCGGGGTTGAGACGCACGCCACCGCCACAGCGGACGGGGGAGTACTGGCCTCGCTTGGGATCAACCCATCGCTTTTTGCTTTTCAACTAATAAATTTCTTGATCGTGATAGCGGTCGTGTGGTTTATTATCCTAAAACCGCTCACCAAAAAAATGGCCGAACGCCAA
>CAZXIF010000077.1:0-5707 GCA_964640395.1 uncultured Gammaproteobacteria bacterium
CATTAAAACATGAAAGCATTAAAACAAAAGAGAAAGAGTTGGTGATTTTGTCGCCGGTGGTGCGGGGGAGAAAAGGGGAGTATTACCAGATGCTGTACGATATGTATAATTCGGGGTTTTTGGAAGTGCGAGTTGATGGAAAAATAAAAAGTTTGCGGGAGCGGATTTTGTTGAGTAAGAATAACAAGCACACGATTGAGGTGGTGGTGGATAAAATTCCGATGCCAAATTCCAAGCGTGACAAATCCCTCCTTGAGGAGGGTAGGGAGATGTTGGCAGCGTCTGTTAAATCGTCCGTGACCCTTTCAAGCGGGGTGTTGGCGAACATCCCCCGCGCCCCCCTCAAGGGGGGAGTTGGTAATCCCCCCCCAGAGGGGGGCACACAGCGGGGTGTTGGCGGTTTCGATTTACAACGTTTGAACGAGGCGGTGCGGACGGCAGTGGATTTGTCGAACGGGCTCGCGACGGTGATTTATCCGAGCGGTGATGAACAGATTTATAGTACCGAATATTCGTGTCCGAATGATGGGTTTAGTTTTCCGGAGATTGAGCCGCGGTTATTTAGTTTCAATAGTCCGTATGGTTATTGTGAGGCTTGCACCGGTCTCGGTACTCGGGAATTATTCAGTACCGAGATTTGTGCGGTGTGCGAGGGTAAACGACTTAATAAAAACGCGTTGAGCGTAAAAATCGGCGGCAAAAATATTTGGGAGGTGACGAGCCTTACGATTGGCGACGCGCGGGAATTTTTCGCGGAAGTGGAATTGACCGTGAGTGAGCAGAGTCGGGAAATCGCGGCGGCCGTATTTAAAGAAGTAAGCAATCGGTTGCAGTTTATGTTTAACGTCGGATTATATTATCTGACGTTGAATCGTAAGGCAGGGACCTTGTCGGGCGGTGAGGCGCAGCGGATTCGGTTGGCGTCACAAGTGGGGACACGGTTGGTGGGGGCGTTGTATGTGCTGGATGAACCGACGATTGGTTTACATCAGCGGGATAATGATCAATTGGTGAAGACACTGCGTAGTCTGTGCGATATTGGCAATACGATTATTGTGGTGGAGCATGATGAGGATACTATTATGGTCAGTGACTGGATCGTGGATATTGGGCCAGCGGCGGGGAAACATGGGGGAGAGGTGGTCTACTCTGGTCCCTTAGAACAAATGATGGGTGTTCCAATTTCAAAAAATGTGAAATTGGAGAACATCCCCCTCGCCCCCCTCAAGGGGGGAATTAAACGATCCGTCTCTGAACGGTTGGGCAGATCCCTCCTTGAGGAGGGTAGGGAGATGTTGTCGGAGTATGGCTGTACTATTATTGGTAATCCGGCGGAATCTTTGACGGGCAAATATTTGCGTCGGGAGATTTCTATTCCGGTGCCGGAGAAACGACGGAAGGTGGATCAAGATACGCCAAAGATAAAAATTAAAGGGGCGAGTGAGCATAATTTGAAAAATATTTCGGTGGAGATCCCGCTCCGCCGATTTGTCTGTCTCACGGGCGTGTCCGGGTCGGGTAAATCTACCCTGATGAGTGATGTGCTGGAGGCGGAATTATTGAATCGCTTTTTTCGCATGAACAAGCCGGTCGGCGCGCACAAAGAAATTACCGGGTCGGAATATATTGACAGGTTGATTGTGATCGATCAGAGTCCGATCGGGCGCACACCGCGTAGTAATCCGGCGACGTATACGAAAGCGTTTGATTATATTCGTGAGTTATTCGCGTCGACGCCGGAAGCCAAGATTCGGGGTTTTAAAAATAGTAAATTTAGTTTCAATGTTCCCGGGGGGCGTTGTGAACATTGTGAGGGGCGAGGAACACTGGAAATTGAAATGCATTTTTTACCGAGTGTGGAAATAGTCTGTGATGTCTGTCGCGGGCGGCGATTTTCCGATGAAGTATTGCAGGTTTATTATAAAGAAAAAAATGTCTCTGATGTGTTGAGTATGACGGTGGAAGACGCGGAAGAATTTTTTCGCGATATTCCGTTTATCAATGATAAGCTGAAAATGTTGAATGAGGTCGGGTTGGATTATCTTACACTCGGACAATCGGCCACCACGCTGTCGGGTGGCGAGGCCCAGCGCATTAAGCTGAGTAAAGAATTGAGCAAACACGGCACGACGAAAACTTTGTACTTACTCGATGAGCCAACTACGGGGTTGCATTATGATGATGTGCGGAAATTAGTTGGCGTGCTTGATCGCTTGGTAGGGCAGGGGAATACGGTACTCGTGATCGAGCATAATTTGGATGTTATTAAATGCGCGGATTGGATTATTGATTTGGGGCCCGAAGGCGGCGACCGCGGTGGCACGGTGGTGGCGACGGGGACGCCGGAGGAAGTGAGTAAAAAGTCAGCCAGTTTTACGGGGCAGTATTTGAAGCGATTGTTATAATGGTGACTGGAAACTGGAAATTAGAAATTGGGGAGTGTACCGTTGACCAGCGAGACCTCTCCCTAACCTCTCCTGTTTGACAAGAGAGGAGTCGAGCACGAACGATTATGCCGTTATTACGACCAACAACTGATTTGGCTGAATTGCCTGATTCACCCGGAATTTATCTGTTTTATAATATACAAAAAGAACTTATTTATGTCGGCAAGGCGACCTCGCTCAAACAGCGGGTGCGGAGTTATTTTCGCTCCCACCCCCCTCAATCCCCCCTCCCCAGTCATTCGACGGGGCACGGCGGGCAGGGGGGAGGGCTAATAATCCGGCCGATCGAGGAGATGATCCATGAAGTTGACTTGATTGATTTTAACGTCACTGATTCGGTGTTGGAGGCGATTATTTTGGAGTCTCTGTTTATCAAGCGCCACTTGCCTCGGTATAATGTGCTGGGTAAAGATGATAAAAGTTGGAATTATTTGGTGCTGACTAAGGAAGTGTTTCCCCGGATCAAAGCGATTCGCCAGCATGAGATAGAGACATTAAAACATAAAAACATTAAAGCATTAAAACAATATACTAAGATTTACGGTCCATACCCGGGGCTGAATACTGCGGCGGCGTTAAAGTTGCTCCGTCGTTTGTTTCATGTGTCTGATTGCAGTCCCAATCGGGGACGGCCTTGTTTGTATCGCGAAATGGGGCAGTGTCTGGGGGTGTGCACTGGTGACATAACGGCGGCGCAGTATCGTCAACAAGTGATAGAGCCGCTGACGTTATTTTTAAAAGGAGAAAAGAAGCGGGTGGTGCAATCGCTGGAACGGCGGATGCGGGAAGCTTCAAAGGGGCAACAGTTTGAAGAGGCGTCCCGCTGGCGGGATCAGTTGGCGGCTTTGCAGCGGATTCGCGATATCGCGTTGATCAACGAGAGTTTTGTAAGAGATGTTTCATCATTTAAGTTTGGTTCTGATTATGGGGGGATTGCCACGTCAGCCGATGCGAATCGACTTCCTTGCAATGACACTAAAAATTTTCGGATTGAGGGGTATGATATTTCGAATTTGGGAGCGACGGACAAAGTGGGGAGTATGGTGGTGTTTGACGAGAGCGGGCCGGTGAAAAATCAGTATCGGAAATTTAATATTAAAACAGTGGTGGGCCAGAGTGACGTGGATTGTTTGGCCGAGGTGTTGGAGCGACGGTTGAATCATGCGGAGTGGCCGTTGCCACAAGTCTTTTTGATCGATGGGGGACGTCCGCAGGTGAATCGGGCGCGGGAGGTATTGGCGCGTCGGGGTGTGGTAGTATCGCTGATCGGGATTGCCAAAGGGCCGGAGAGGAAGCGGAACGATATTATTTTGGGGGATAAGCTGCCGGAGACGACTTTGTTTGCGTCACGGTTTTTGCCGCTGTTGATTCGGGTGCGTGATGAGGCGCATCGGTTCGCGATTACGTTTAATCGGAGTAAGCGAAGCATTAAAACACGAGAACATTAAAACATTAAAACATAAAAACATTAAAACAGTGTAGTGATTACTTGTTTTAAATCTTTTTTGTTGGTATAATTTTTTTATATGTCATTTGCCATTGGACAAACAGCGCCGGATTTTACTTTGCCGGATCAGGCGGGAAAGGAACATCGGCTCAGTGATTATAGCGGGCAGTACGTGCTAATTTATTTTTATCCGAAAGATGATACGCCGGGGTGTACGACCGAGGCGTGTTCGTTGCGGGACAATTGGGAGGCTTTTAAAAAACATAACGCGGTTGTACTGGGTATTAGTATTGATAGTGTCAAAAGTCATGAGAAGTTTGCCGCAAAATTTGATCTGCCTTTTACTATTTTAAGCGACGCTGACAAGAAAGTGGTTGAATTGTACGGTGTGTGGGGGCTTAAAAAGTTTATGGGGAGATCGTATGAAGGGACTGTCCGTAGCTCGTTTCTGGTCGCTCCGGATGGGAAACTGGCTGCTATTTATGCCAAGGTAAAGCCAGCTGAGCATGCCGATCAAGTACTGGCTGATATTAAAAAATTGACGACGAGGTCAGAAGCGACGGCAAACCCCTCCTAGCCTCCCCTTGGAAAGGGGAGGGAGCCAGGTAAACAGAGCCAGGTAAACCCTTGACAGAGCCGTTTTAATAAACTAGTATAATGCTGCCTTATGCAATTACCACATCGTCAACCCACTCAACCGGATTCTTGGCGTGAGGCCTTGCAGTTCATTAATAAATGTCCGATTTGTTCGGGTGTTTATAAGGCCGCCAACGCGGAACTCTGCGCTAAAAATGATAGCGCTAGTTTGGTTCATATCACCTGTGAGCGCTGTAGCAGCTATTTTATGGCCATGATTTTACAGATGGGCCAAGGACTTAGCTCAGTCGGGATGATTACCGACTTGAGTTTTGCCGATACCAAGCGCTTGTATCAAGCCACTCCGATTTCGGTCAATGACATGATCTCCGGCTATCAAGACATGCAAGAGACAACTTTTTTTAACGCTTTAATTTTAAATGAAACAGGTGTATGACATTTACGCTGTCAGCGCTGAAACGGACGCTCGGTGGAGACAAAACCAGGGCCCAGGGTCAGGTACCCGCGGTGGTCTATGGTGGGACTACTGCTCCGGATTCAATCGCGATTGATTATCCTAAATTTGTAAAACTATATCGGGCGGCCGGTGAGGCTAGCTTGATCGATTTGACTGTGGACGGCAAGGACGTAGGCAAGGTCTTGATCCAGGCCGTGCAATTTGATCCAGTGAATGACCGGGTGGTGCATTTTGATTTGCGCCGGATTGATATGAACAAGCTGATGACGGCTACGGTAGAATTGAAATTTACCGGCGAGCCACCAGTGGTAAAGGCGCTCGGCGGAACGCTGGTGACCAACTTGACCAGCGTGCAGGTGCGTTGTTTGCCGAAAGATTTGGTGTCTGTTTTGACGATTGATCTGTCGGGCCTTAAAACGTATGAAGATGTCATCAAGGTAAAGGATGTGGTGTTGCCCGCGGGTGTTGAAATCATCAGCGCCAAGGAGAATGACTTGGTAGCCAAAGCCAACCCGGCGCTCAGTGAGGACGAACTCAAAGCTCTTGATGCCAAGGGCGCGGCGGGACCTGATCTTACTAAGATTGAGACGGCTGGTAAGAAGAAAGAAGAGGACGCCGATGCTGAAGCCCCAGCTGTGGATGACAAGGCTAAAGTTGAAGAAAAGAAGCCGGCTGAAAAGAAATAATTTAATAAAAAATCCTTGTGTCATCACAAGGGTTTTTTTATAGGCCACTATTACTATGGCTGATAATTTAGAG
>CAZXIF010000078.1:0-12381 GCA_964640395.1 uncultured Gammaproteobacteria bacterium
CTGTTAGATGGGAACTCCTTTCAGGGCGGCGAGGAGATTCTCGACACGCTCGGTGGGGGTCGGGGCATAGCGTTTGTCGTCGACGCCGGGCGCGCCTTTCAAATATTTTACGAATAAACCGCTGTCCTCGGCAATGGTTAAAAGTTTGCTTTTTCGACCGTAGATTTTGGCTTTGTGGATGGCGTTTTGTTCCAGTGTGTCGTAGGGTTCGTCTACGTTTAGTTGGTCTAGCCCGCAATCTTTGAGATTTACAAAGGTAAATGGCAGGTCCTGAAATTCCAGAATAAACTCGGCGAATTTTCCGGGGTTGGAGGTGGCGATAAGAATACTTTGTTTGCTAGGCGGCCGCATAGTTATATCATTTTTGAGCTTTTGTAGATTTCGGGGGAGAAGGCGGTGAGGCGTACGATAGCGATGGCAGGGCTGAAACGTGTGATGAGTTCGTCCACAAAGGCGGTTTGATCGTAACCTAGAGCTATCAGGTCGGGCTGTTCCTCGATAATGACGCGGTATTTGTCGCCTTGGTTGCCCAGGCGGGCTTTGTCGACTGCAGGGAATGCCTGGATTGCTTGCAGGCGCTCCGTTTCGTTCTGGCGCGGTAAGCGGTTTTTAACTTGCTGTACTGTAGCATCGCGGGCTACGATCACCGTGAGGTGGTCGCCTAATTTTTTGGCTTCGGTTAGGAAATATTCGTGTCCGGGATGGAAATAGTCAAAAGTGCCAAAGGCCAGGACTTTTTTCATATTCTTATTTTTCTTCAGGCTTGTGTTCGGGTCTAAGGGTGGGGAACAAAATGACTTCTTTCAGATTGGGTGCATTGACTAGCAATTTTACTAGGCGATCGATCCCCATGCCAAGGCCAGAAGTAGGCGGCATGCCGTGCTTGAGGGCGGTGATATAATCTTCATCGTAGCGCATGCCTTCGGCGTCGCCGGCGGCATGGAGACGTTCTTGTTCTTTGAAGCGCTCTTCTTGATCAAGGGGGTCATTTAACTCCGTAAAGGCGTTACAAAGTTCATTGCCGCCCACGCAAAGGAGTTGGAAGCGTTCGACGTAGCGGGGATCAGCCGCTTTTTTCTTGGCTAGTGGGGAAAGTTCCACCGGGTGATCAATCATGAAGATTGGATTCACGATATGCGGCCGGGCAAATTTTTTGTAAATTTCATCAATAATTTTACCACGTCCGTCGTTTGGTTGCAGATCGTCTACTCCGAGACGAGTGGCTTCATCTAGTAAGCTGATTTGATCAGGGTAGTCCTCGATATCGAGCTTGGTATATTGTTTGATAAGTTCGCGCATCGTCACGCGTGGGTACGGCGGTGTAAAATCAACGGTTTTCCCTTCCGCCTCAAAGGTGAGAGGCAGGCCAACAGCATTAATTAAAAAAGGCAGCATTTCTTCGACCAGATCCATGGAGTCGTTGTAGTCGGCGTAGGCCCAGTAGTATTCGATTTGGGTAAATTCAGGATTGTGGTTGTGGTCGATGCCTTCGTTTCTAAAACAGCGGGCGATTTCGTAGACTTTTTCAAAACCACCGACGATGAGGCGTTTGAGATATAATTCAGGGGCAATACGCAGGTAGAGAGTAAGATCGAGAGCTTGGTGATGGCTGACAAACGGTCGGGCATTGGCGCCGCCGTAGAGTGGTTGCAAAATCGGAGTTTCAACTTCTTGAAAACCACGGGTATCAAAATAATTGCGGAGTTCGCGGACTAGAGCGCTGCGCAGGCGGGCAATACGCATGGACTCTTGGTTGCCGAGCAAATCTAAATAGCGCTGGCGATAGCGGGTTTCAATGTCGGACAGGCCGTGCCATTTTTCGGGTAATGGTAAGAGCGCTTTCGCGAGTAGCTGGTAACTTTTCACTAATACAGTGCGCTCACCTTTGTGGGTAATGAATAATTCTCCGGTCACGCTGATAAAGTCGGCCAGATCGATGGTAGTATTAAAAAAATCGTAGATTTCTCCGCCTAGTTCCTTGGCGGAAAAAGCGGCTTGGAGCATACCGGTCGCATCGGTAAGTTTGGTAAAACATAATTTGCCCATCAGGCGTTTGGCGGTGATGCGGCCTACTATGGTGATCGTAGTTTCGAGTGGTAGTTCGGTGGTGTTTATGATTGCTAGGTGCTCTGGCGTAGCTGCGGGAAAGGGATCAATGCCGGCTGTTTTGAGTTTGTTGAGATGAGCTAAGCGAATCTCGGCTTCGGTTTGATGCTCGGACATAGTGGAAGAATGGTGATTTATCCCTTATTTTACGGCTTTAATGGTGTAGTGGATTTTGCCGGCGGGCGCGGATACTTCTACTTTGTCTCCGGCTTGGTGGCCGAGGAGGGCCTGCCCGAGGGGTGATTCATTGGAAATGAGGCCTTTGGCCGGGTTTACTTCTTGTGGTCCAACGATCGTTAATTCACGTTCCTGGCCGTTGACGATGGCGGTAACCGCGCTACCGACGGCTATGACTCCCGTGGTTTGTCGCGTGATAATTTTGGAGTTGGTGATGATTTGTTCAAGTTCTTGGGCTTTGCCCTGGGTCCAGGACATATCTTCACGGGCTTGGGTGTATTCAGCATTTTCCGAGAGATCACCCTGTTGTTTCGCTTCGTCAATTCGCTTGGCAATTTCGGGAATGGTAATGTTTTTTATGGTCTCCAGTTCTTTTGTGAGATCAGCGAGACTTTGCGCGGAGACGTAGTGGATGATGTCCTCCATAATTTGAAATTAGAAATTGGAAATTAGAAATTGGGGTAAGTGATTGGGTGATTTGTAAATTACTATAACACACGTTATCTTGGTGTCAAATATTTTTTCCCCCACCAGCGTAAGAATTCTTGCGCAATCGGGGCGGCTATGGCGGAGCCTTCGCCACCCTCTTCTACGAGTACGGTAATAACGATTTGGGGTTGCTCGACTGGAGCAAAACCAGTGAACCAGGCGTGGGTATCTCGGCTGGAATTCCATTGGGCGGTGCCGGTTTTGCCCGCGACCGTAAATGGTAGTGAAGAGAGGGCGCGGCAACTGCCGTATTGCACACATTCGCGCATGCCTTGTCGAATTATCGCTTCGTTTTGAGGTGAGGCCAGAGAGCTGTCTTCGGTTTTAAAGACCAGTGGGGTTCTTTTTTTGGTGAGTGGGTCCATGAGTGCTTCACCGAGGTGTGGTTGGATATTTTTCCCCGTGGCCGCTAGGGCGGTCCACCAGGCGACTCGTAGTGGCGTGACCACGAGGTCACCTTGGCCAATTGACAGGTTGTACGTGTCGCCGACATACCAGGGTTCTTTGCGATATTCCAGCTTCCATTGTTTGCTTGGCACAAATCCGGCTCGCTCACCGGTGATGTCGATGCCGGTAGTCTCGGCTAATTTAAATTGGTTTAAATAACTGAAAAGTTGGTCCGCGCCAAGACCTGTAAACTCACGGTATCCCCCGCCGATATAATAAAACCAAGTATTGACTGACCAGGCGAGCGCTTTGGTTATGGTGGTAAGGCCATGGCCGCCGGCTTTCCTATCTTTAAATAAATGGCCGCCGACCATAATGCCGCCAACGCTATTGATGCTGGTGAGCGGTGTCACAATTTTAGCTTCGAGGGCGGCGAGACCAACTAATATTTTTACCGTAGATCCCGGTGGATAAAGACCGGCGCTGGAACGGTTAAACAATGGACGGTCTGAATTGTTTAAGTATTGACGGTAGGTAGTAGAAGCAATACCGCCGGAGAATTGGTTGCTGTCAAAGGTTGGCCAGCTGACGAGAGCCATGATGCCGCCCGTCTCGGGGTTTAGAGCGATCGCGCTAGCGCGGGTTTTGCCGTTTTTTGCTAGGGTAGTTTTGACGATCGTTTCCAAAATATGTTGCGCTTCCAGGTCAAGCGTCAGGATAACATGGTTTCCCGGTACGGGTGGCTCTATAGCTAAGACGGACTGTTCTTTGCCGCGAGCATTTATTTCAATAGTTTTTTTGCCCAATTTTCCACGTAAAGCTGTTTCATACGATTTTTCTAAGCCGGTTTTACCAATGTTATCGACCAATAGATAGCCGGCATTTTGATGACGAATTAATTCCTGCTCATTTATTTTGCCGAGGTAACCAAGGAGATGCGATAGGGATAGCGTGCTGCTCGATGTCTGACCGCCCGTGGTCGGGTAAAATCGTTTAGTCGCGCTGTCGATGACGACACCGGGTAAATCAGCGTTTTGCGCGTAGAGTGTAAGGGCTGATTCATAGTTTAAATTTTCTTTGACGGTCAAGGTTTGGTAGCCAGCCGTGCGATATTTTTTTAAAGCGGTCGTAATTTCGCTCACCGGAACACCGCTCATATCGGATACCCGCGCGAGGACAGCGTTTCGTTCAGCTGGGTCGCGTGGTAAATCTTGAGGGATAACTGAAAGTGTAAAACTGGGAATATTTTGGACTAGCTCGATGTTGAAATGGTCGTAAATAATTCCTCGTTCCGCTGGTACGGGCAATAATCTAAGACGGTTTCCTTCGGCTAAGGCGTGGTAGGCTTGGCCTTGCCAGATTTGCAAGTAAAATACCCGCGCTAAAATGATAAAGACTCCGAGTAAAATTAAATAAAAAAAGCGACGAGTGGTGGTTTGGTCAACGCTTTTTCCGAGGAAGGTGTCGCGTTCACTGCCTAGCCCGCCGGCCTGGTTGGCACCTAGATCAAAAGACTCCTCAACCCAGGCCAAACGGGATTTCCCTTTGCGGGCTGTGGTCTCGGAATCCGGTTCCGTTAGGCCCAAAAAAATTGATTTTTCAGTAGCAGGCGGTTTCATAGAGGCGCGCGCTTAAGATCAATATAATGGGGTTTAAGACGCTTTACAAAGCGAGTGCTTAATAGGTAGAGCGCGGCCAGTAACAGCGTGTTCAAGAGCAGCTCGCTCCCCCAGTTTTGTAGCAAGTCAAGTGAAAACAGCAACGGTTCCTGGTTGGCATGAAATAACATTATGAGGCCAACCCAGAGTAAGCGATAGCAAAGACCGCCAATGAAGCCAGAGATGAGCACCACTGATGACGAGAGGTTGGTAAAAACCGAGCCCAAGAGCCAAGTATAGAGCGCTAAGCCAGAGATAAAAGCGAGACCGTTTAGTCCAAAGGGGGCAGATGAAAAACTATTTAACAGTAGGCTCGGAATCAGCGCTAGCCAAAGTGGACGGCTGTTGCCGTAGATGAGGATAAGCCAAGCGGGAATTACGTAGAGCAGGTTGATTTGATTTATAGGAAAAGGAAAAATTTCATGTATAAAAATAGTGGCCAGCGTGATGCCAATAATCGCTAATGACGCGTACAGCAGTTTCAGAAACCAGGTCATATACAGCGTGGTTATTTTTGCAATTTAATTAATAATCACGCTTACTACTGTTAGTTTGGAATAATCAACCGCTGGTGTAATCAGGGCTTGTTGAAATGGTTGATAGGCTTCGTTTTCTACTACGGCGACAACTCCGATGAGCAGGCCGCGTGGAATGCCTGTTTCTAATCCAGAGGTAATTACTTGTTGCCCAACGGTCACGATTTCGTTGCGCGGAATAAATTTTAATCTTAAACTAAGACCGTAACCGCCTTCGACTATGCCGGTACTGCGTTCTTGGTTCAAGAGGGCGGCAATTATTTTGCTATGATTGTCGGGTATGAGGCGGGCTAACGAGAGGTGGTCAGATACTTTAATTAATTTGCCTACGAGTATGCCATTGCCAGCAATTACCGGTTGGTTCAGTTTTAAACCATCGGCGCTGCCCCGGTCGAGCACAATAGTTTTGGCGACGTCGTTTAAGTCGTTGCCGACTACGGAGGTGATTACTAATTGTTTGTGGGACGTTTGCGCAAAATTAAGTTGTTTTTTGAGTTCTTCATTCTCTTGTTTTAGTACGGCTACCGTAGCCGTCAGTACCTGTTGTTGTTCAGCAGCGCTCGAACAAAGCTGGTAAGCGTCAAAAAAACTTTGTCGATTTTTAAAAAATTGATAGTTGTCGGCCACCCGTATGCTAATATTGTGCGTCCGAGAAAACCAGGGCAATAAACTTTGTGACAGTTTATTTTCGATTGGTTTCAGCCAGCCAAAATAATGGCTGACACCAAGTAGTATCAAAACCACGATGGTTGCGAGGTAGGTTTTGGTAGAAGGAAGATGGCGCATTGGGGGTTATCTTTGTTTGGTGGGCCAGACGGCGACTTCTTCGAGTAGAGCGCGATCGTCCAGCAGCGCTCCGGCGCCTCTGACGACTGAAGTAAGCGGGTCGTCGGCGACACGCACGGGAATTTCGATGGCTTTGGCAATGAGCTGATCAAAGCCGCGCAAAAGTGATCCGCCACCAGACAGCAAGATGCCACGCTCATGAATGTCGGCGACTAATTCCGGCGGGGTAATTTCGATGGTGAGTTTAATATTATCCACGATAGAGCGCAATGATTTTATCATGGCTTCGCGGACTTGAGTATCGTTGATCATGACTTCGCGTGGCAAACCAGTCACTAAATCTCGCCCGCGCATGGGGAATTCCAGCGGTTCGGGCAGCTCAATGGCGGAGCCGATTTTGATTTTAATTTCTTCAGCCTGGCGTTCACCTAGGAGCAGCTTGAATACGTCGCGGGCATATTGGATAATATTACGGTTGAGTTCATCGCCGGCGATCTTGATGGATTTTTTGGCAGCGATACCGCTGAGGGAAATGACGGCGATTTCACAGGTACCACCACCAATCTCAACGATTAAATTGCCGACCGGTTCACTGGCCGGCATGCGCGAGCCAATGGCGGCGGCCATGGGTTCTTCTACGATATAGACGGAGCGAGCGCCGGCGTTGAGCACGGCGTCACCGATAGCTTTGCGCTCTACTTCGGTAATGTCTACGGGCGCGCCAACTACCACGGTTGGCCTGGTGAAAAAAGTAAGGCCGCTATCATCGTAGACTTTGTCGATAAAATAGCGTAACATTTTTTCAGCTACTTCAAAGTCGGAAATAATACCGTTGGTTAGCGGTCGGGTAGTGATAATATGAGGCGGTGTTTTGCCTAACATTTCTTTGGCTTCGCTACCGACCGCCAGGATTTGTTCGGTACGGGTATTGATAGCCACGATGCTGGGCTCATTGATGATAATCCCCCGCCCTTTGACGTACACCAACGTATTGGCCGTGCCGAGGTCAATACCAATTTCTTTGCTAAATTTTTGGAATAATTTGGGGCGCCACATAGTTAGTAGGAGGTAGGGGTATAATCAACGTTACGGTATTTGCGATTGGTAAAGAAAACTGCTTCGAGTAAGAATCCTAGTAGGATGAGAAGCAGGCTATTCCACCAGCGGAGTAGGCCAGCGTGTAGAAGCAGTAATGTTAAAATAGTGAGGCTGGCAGCGATGATGGCCTGGCGAAAAGTACGCCGAACGTGACGAAACACGATGTCATCTTGTTTGATAAGTAGCCAGCGAATGAAGAAGCCTACTACCGAAACGGTGCCGAGCAGGGCGAGAAATAAGCTGGTATAAAAAAAACTTATCCCAATGATGCCTGAGGCGAAGGGGTCAAAGCTGTAAATAACTGAGGTCCAGGCAATCCAGCACAATATCGTGCCCAGCGACATGATCGTGAGATAACGGCGTAAATTCATATTTTTTCCCTATAACGGTGGTAGTGTAAACTAAAAATATAGCCTTGGCAAGCCTTGGATTAGCCCATTTTTTAGCTATTTCTCTTATTTCTAGCAAATAAAAATCCCATTTGTTTATCGAATTTGGAAGGAAATATTTGTACGCCAAAGCCCTGTTCACGTAGCTGTTGCTCAATGGGATGGAAAGTTTGTTGGTCTTGATTATGGTACTCCATGATGATCGCATTGAGGTAGGCGAAATCCTCGCTTCGTAAACTTTTAAAAACAGCGTACTCCCCTCCTTCGATATCGATCTTTAAGAGTCCAACACGTTTGATCTTGTTTTGCCTTATCACATCGGCAAAATGCAGGGTTGGGACGATGATGGTTGGTTCGGTCCCAGAATTTTTTTTAGTCAAGATGTAATGATTATGACTGTCTGGGGTAAGGGCCAAGGTGCCTTGTCCGGTCTCTCCGGTTAGGGCCGCTTTGATCAATGTCACATTCGTTATCTTGTTTTTGACTAATTGTTCGTTGATACAGGTCTGGTTGGCTGGCTCAGGCTCTAGGGCGTAGATAGGTATGGTGGGGTTAAGCGCTCGACAATAAAGCGTGAAAAATCCAGCGTGGGCGCCGACATCGATGATGGGGTCGCTGGTTGCGCGAATTATCTTCTCCGTGGCCCGGTATTCTCGATGTTTAAAAATTTCGGCCAGCACGCTGTCATCCGCCTCGTCACGAATTTGGACTTGGAATGATTGTTGATTGAAGATAATTTGGCGGGTAATCATGTTGATTTTTACTATAACATGCTCCTAACATGCTACGAAAACATAGTCATTGAGTTAGGCCTTTATACATTGGTTACGCGCTTTGACCTGATCGTTGTAGGTCTTGATCACTTTTTTTAGGTCGGTATTGAGCGCGTTAATTTTAGTTACTAGGGCGTTGTATTTAGCCACTTTGGTGTTGTAGGCGTCAACCTCAGCTTTGGTGGTGGGTTCTGTTCCGTTTAATTCGACGCGGAGAAGGTCGGCGACTGCTTGCTGGGTATTTATTTCCTTGCTTAACGAGTCAATTTTGGTTTTTACAGCGGCGTCTGGTTCTGGACAGACGCTGGCTGGTGTGCCGAAATTTTGGACAGCGATCCAGGTTTCGCGGCCTTGGTACAGGCCTTTGCCAACTGCGATGCCAAGTTCGTGGTAGTGTGGGTTTAAGATATTGTCGCGATGGAGTGGGCTGTGCATCCAGGCATCAACCAGGTCTTGATCGTCGGCGTAGGTACCCATGGCAATGTTTTCACCGAAGGTAATAAAGTCATAGCCGTGGTTGGTGGCAACTTCCGACGGGCTGATCCCAGACGGGGAATTGTGGGCAAAGTATTGGAGATCAAACATTTCTTTGAGACGAAGGGCGGCAATCGCGTTTAGAGAGGCGCTACCTTTTACCGCTGGGATTGCTCCGTTATCTTGGCGAGCTTGATTCGACCAGCGTAGCACTCCTTCAATGGAAAGCGGGGTCTGGGAGGCTTTGCCATCAGATGTGGTAAAGGGCTCTGATTTTTCTGCAACTACGGGAGCGGTCTTAGGTTCTTCTATCGGAACTTCTAGGGTAACGACGATTGGTGGTCGTTTGGGAATAATTATTTTTTTTGGAGGTACAACCGCTGCCTTTTTTACGAGGGGTTTCTTAACCACTGGTTTGACTACTTTTGGTTTTGCGATAGGTGCTTTTTTGATTGCCGTGGTTTTTGATACCGAGCTTGGAGCCACGACTGGTTTTACGACCACGGGGGTCTGTTTGGCAAATACAAATAGTGAGCCAGCTAGACCACTAATCGCCAGAGCGGTAAGAATAATTTTAGTCATATAAATTATGCTTTAGAGTAAGGTTAGATTAGCTGGTTCATCGGTGTCCCCTACTTCGGCCAATTCTAGTAGGGGTACAGTAGGTAGGCTGGCACCGATAATACCCTGCATGTCGCCGTACATATTACTGGTATTGTCCATCACCCGTTCAATTTCTTTTTCGCGTTTGCTCCAGATGCGTTGCATGGACCGTTTTTCGGTGTCGAGATCTTCCTGCAGACTTTTAAAACCCGTCATGATATTTTCCAGACGATTTCTAAACTGGGGACTGGAAATGTACTCGTATAAATAGTCTTTTTTGGTGGCTTGTCCAACCAATGAATTTTTGGCTTGACTCAGTTGGATTAAATTTTGGCGTAGCATGGTAGTGACCGGGATAACGTAGGCGGCATCTAGTACCCACACGCCTTCAATGTACCCAAAGCTGGTAATGGTGTCGGGCAATACTTTCGATACTAGGATGCAGACATCGGCCACGGCGATAGCCTGGTCACCTTTCAGCTTTTTGATCCAGTCGCTGCTCCATTGTTTGGTATTTTTGGATTCCCAGAGAATAATGCCGGCGGTTTGGCCAAATTGAGTGGTTACCGTTTGGATTAGATCGGCTCCTTTGATGCCGGTTGGGACATCGTTAATAGTATCAAGCGGGAAACGTGTTTCTAAGAGGCGTTTGAGGTCGGCTTCTTGCACTTCGCCTTGAATCTGCATCGAGGCTTGGGCAGATTTACGTTGGGCTTCGTCGAGCGAGCGTTTCAGGATTTCCATCTGTTTATCTTTTTCCAGCTCTTTCATACGAAAGTCTGCTTGGATAGTTTTTAGGCGATCTTCCAGCTGGGAGCTTTGTTCGGTTTTTAATTTGGCTTCCACTTCTTTGCGGGCGATATCAAGTTTGCGCTCTAGCTCGAGGTCAAGGTTTTTCGTTTTGGCTTCAAGCAGGCGGGTTTCAGCGCGTAAGGTGAGTTCGTTTTTGCGGGCTACCTCCAGCTGTTGCTCGCGTTCGGCTGTTTGAATTTTTAGGTCTTGCAGTTCAAGATTAGTTTTTTCTTCGGCCTTGGCCTGCGCCAAGATCCAGAGTTTGGCTTTTTGAACTTGCAGTTTGGTTTCAAATTCGCTTTGGAGATCGGATTTTATCTGGCCGGTGAGGGTTTCGGTAAGTTCTATTTCCTGTTTGCAATGGGGGCAGCGAATGGCGGAGCTGGGCATAGGTAATGGTTAGATTAGCTTTAACTGTAAGCTATTTTGGGGCTAAAGTCAAAATCGGTAGGGGCAATTCATGAATTGCCCCTACCGCGTCAAAAATATTGACAAAACTTACCTTTTATGCTAGGATTAGCCATTGTTTTATCAAACTCGTACTTGATTCAAATGTATTATCTTTAGAGATGGCTCTAGACGGTAATCCTGAGTAGTCATGTGCGTAATTTTACCATATGACTACCTTTCAGACTTTGGGCTTGCGCCCGGAAATTCTCGCGGCCTTGCAAACCATGGGTTTTGAGACACCTACCGATATACAGGCGAGCAGTATTACGCATATTTTAAATTCGCGCCAAGATTTGATTGCTCTGGCGCAGACGGGAACGGGGAAAACCGGGGCTTTTAGCTGGCCGGTTATTTCTTTATTGGATGAAACTATAAAGCTGCCACAGGTATTGATTTTGTGTCCGACGCGGGAACTTTGTTTGCAAATCAGCAAAGATATCAAAGTGTGGTTAGCCGAGCTTCCGGCTATAAAAGTAACGGCTATCTACGGAGGCGATAGTTATACGGCTCAGCATCGCGCTTTGTCGGCTGGAGCGCAGATCATCGTGGGGACTCCGGGGCGGACGCTTGATATGGTGAATCGGGGCGCTCTTAAATTGACTAGTATTTCTTGGTTGATATTGGATGAGGCGGATGAGATGCTGAAAATGGGTTTCAAGGATGAATTAGATGCTATTTTAAAAACGTCACCGGCCGACAAACAAACGCTACTTTTTTCGGCGACTATGGATCGTACGGTCGAGCGGATTGCCAAGACGTACATGAAAAGTCCGAAAGAGATTTCGGCTTCGGTGAAAAATCAGGGTTCGGCGCAAATTAACCATGAATACTACCTGGTGCAGGCGCGGGATAAGTATGAGGCGCTGAAGCGTATTTTGGACGTGCACCCTGATATTTATGGCATCATTTTTTGTAATACCCGTATAGAAACCCAGCAGATTGCGAACAAGTTGGCTGCCGAAAAATATACCGCGGCGGCGATTAGCGGCGAGCTGTCACAGCCACAGCGTGAACAAGTGATGGCGCAATTTCGTAGTCGGCAGATACAGATTTTGGTCGCGACCGATGTGGCGGCGCGGGGAATTGATGTGAAAGAGTTGAGTCATGTCATCCATTACGGATTGCCGATCAAAGCCGACTATTATACGCATCGTAGCGGCCGCACCGGGCGGGCTGGTAGTACAGGCACATCTATTGCTATTATCCACGCGCGTGAAAAATACATGCTGCGGATGATTGAAAACAAGTCGGGGGTGGTATTCAAAAATAAAAATATTCCCACGGCTAAAGATATTTGTAGCGCGCAGCTGCTACAGGTGGTAGAAAAAATAACGACAGCCAAAACTGACGCTGTGGATATGAGTGAGTACATGCCGGTTATTGAGGAAAAATTATCGCATCTGACGCGCACCGAATTGATTCATCATTTGGTAAGCGTGGAATTGGGGCGGTTTATTAATTTTTATAAAAATTTGCCGGATATCCACACTCCCTTGATCAGGGATGTTGAGCCGGTATCGTATAAGCAAAAATTGTTTGAGCAGCGGCCTTATTCCCCGGAGAACATGACTTATTTGCAGGTGAATATCGGCAAGCGGAATGGGTTTTCTATTCCTCGGTTGTTTGAAGTGGTGAATTCGTCCCGAAGTATCAAAGGGATTCA
>CAZXIF010000079.1:0-5646 GCA_964640395.1 uncultured Gammaproteobacteria bacterium
ATTAACTCACCAAATCCAGAGTGAAAAACCACTTTTTCACGCAGGATCTAAGTAAGTATAAAGAACCCTTGTTTCCTTAATACTTTATACATAATACTTCATACTCGTTTCCTATGTCTGGTCATTCCAAGTGGCACAATATACAAGGCCGCAAAGGTAAACAAGACGCCGTCAAAAGCGGTGTCTTCACCAAGCTCGCCCGAGCTATCACCATCGCCGCGCAAACAGGCGCCGACCCGGCCACCAATTTTTCCTTGCGCCTCGCTATCGACAAAGCCAAAGAATCCAGCATGCCCAAAGACAATATCGACCGCGCCATCAAACGCGGCACCGGCGAACTAGCCGACGAAGCCCGCGCCGAAGATATCGTCGACGAAGCCGAGGGAATACTTATTAAAACCAAAGTCGAAAATCTGCAAAAAGTATTAAACGCCCTCAAAACAGCCAAGATCGAGCCGTTACGCTTCGGTATCGAATGGGTTGCCAAGGATCTCTGGTACCGGTGGATGCGGCGACCAGCCAGAAATTGGCCGATTTATTTGCTGCGCTTGAGGAACATGACGATGTCGAGGATTATTTTACCAACGCTAGTTAGTACTTTTAGACCAGGCTGCCACAGCGCGTAATTTTGAACAATCTTTAATAGAGCCCGAAGAAGAGAGTGGTAAATTATCAGACACGCAGAGGAATAGAAAAATTGATATTATTGATGACATGGTACAAGCTCAGAATATGTCAAAGATATTAACCAGGGTAAAAAAATATTTTTTGGATGTGCAAGAAGTGCTTACAGGTCCTCAAGCCAGCGAGGGCCAAATGCGCAATTCGCTAAGCGCACTCAAGTACGAATTAGACGAAGCAGCCATGAGCAGCTTGAAAAGATACGCCGGCGAAGAAAAACAGCGTTTTATAGTAGCCGTCCGGACCTCATTGAATACGCTGAGTATGATTAAAAAGGTTTATCCAGCTAAGTAGTTATGGAACGAATCCTCGGCTCGGCGTGATGGTGGAAAGTGAATCCATCGCCGTGCTCCTCACCGCGGTATTTGATGATCAGGTATTTGATGATCAGTGGAAAAGGGCGTAAGATAATGGCAATTATAATTTTCTTATGAAATCAAGCCCCGCTCTTATTCCTCATGAACGAATCGAGAATAAAATTTTTCTGATTCGTGGCAAGAAGGTAATGTTTGACCGTGATTTGGCAGATTTGTATGGAGTCGAAACTGGCGCTCTAAATCAGGCAGTCAAAAGAAATAAAGGTCGCTTCCCAGAGGATTTTATGTTTCAGCTAAATCAAGCTGAGTTTAAAATTTGGAGGTCACAAATTGTGATATCCAATTTGGCTAACTATAGAGAAAAAATGGGTATTCGTCGAATTCCTCACGTCTTCACCGAACAAGGCGTCGCTATGCTATCGAGCGTACTCAAAAGTAAACAAGCCGTACAGGTCAATATCCAAATCATGCGCACCTTTACCAAAATCCGAGAAATGCTTGTGTCCAATAAAGATCTGCGCGAGAGAATTGAAGCCCTGGAGAAAAAATACGACAAGCACTTTAAAAAAGTCTTTGAGGCGATAAATAATCTGCTCTTTGCCAAAGAGCAACAGCCACCACGACCATTGATTGGATTCAGAAATCATTAAGCTCATTAAAACACTAGAACATAAAAACATTAAAACAGTGACCGCCAATCAATTGGTAATTGTTTTCATGCTTTAATGCTTTAATGTTTTTATGACCAAAGAGCGAATCCTCGGCATCGACCCGGGCTTTGGCCGCCTCGGCTACGGCATCATCGAACAAAAATCCAATCGCGACTGGCAAGCGCTGTGTTTTGGTTGTATCGAAACCAACGCCAAAGAATCATTTGTGGAACGCCTCAAAGACGCGCATGAAAAATTGGTCGATCTGATCAAAGAATTCAAACCAACTCGCCTGGCCGTGGAAGAATTATTCTTTTTCAAAAATCTCAAAACGGCGATCCAAGTCGCCCAAGCCCGCGGCGTTATTTTGCTCACCGGCATCGAAAATAATTTAGCCATCGACGAATTCACTCCGCTCCAAGTGAAACAAGCCGTCACCGGCTATGGCCGGGCTGAAAAAGGCCAAATCCAAAAAATTGTCGCCTTGATTCTCGGCATCAAAGAACCGATTAAGTCCGACGACGCGGCTGACGCGTTGGCGGTGGCGTTGTGCGCGGGGCAGTCACTGTGGTTACAGCGAATCAAGAAATAATAACGGCTCTCTGTCATTCCCCCGACTCAGTCGGGGGAATCCACCATGTACCAATAAAAGTGAGTAATGGATTCCCGATCCTGGTCGGGAATGACAATTTTGAAGTGACCTCAGACAATTTATGCCAGACAATTTCCTCCTCATCCTCCCCAACATCCGCAGTGCTCACAACGTCGGCGCCCTGCTGCGCACTGCCGACGGCGCGGGAGTCGACAAAGTCTATATCACCGGCTATTCACCCACGCCCGCTCACCCGAAAGTCGCCAAAGTCTCACTCGGTGCGGAAAACTTCGTTCCCTGGGAATATTGCCGCCAAACCCTTCGGCTTATTAAAAAATTAAAAACCGCCGGTTACCATATCGTTGCCTTGGAGCAAACTAAAAAGAGTGTTAGTATATATGAATGGGAACCAAAATTCCCCCTTGCCCTCATAGTTGGCAACGAAAAAACCGGAGTTACCAAAAATTTGCTTGATCTGTGTGACTTGGTAGTCCACTTACCCATGCATGGTCAGAAAAATAGTTTAAATGTCAGCATCGCGGGGGGAGTGGCAATGTATTATGTAAATCAAATATTAGACAAATACTAAACGAATATGGATTCCACTCTCGCCCTCTTCCGCCGCCTCTACAACAATCTACCGCCCCTCTTCCCCGCCGACCTCAAAAAGAAAATGGGCGATTCTTTGGAGCGTTTGTCTGTCGACGAATCAGCCACCCTAGACGATGTCGAAGACACCATGATCGCCTTTGGCTACGAAGTCTGGCCCTGGAATAAAGCCTACCAAGAATTCCTAGACGTAGCCGAACATGAAGTCGGTGAAAAGTTTTTTTTACCGAAACTCCCGCCCGAAACTCAGGACAAATTTCGTGATTTCAAAGCCTACGGCGGCAGCCTGCGCGATCTGCATTCCGGCCGCCCGGCCGAATATTTTGAGAGTGAAGAGCGTGTTCGTCTCTGTGTGGCCTTGGTTGAACTTCAATACGATCTACGCCGCTATCTTGAGCAAGAACTCAAAGGGGTCAGTCAGAAAAAATACCTCGCTCGCGTGGTCGCCTTCGAATATCTGCTCGATGAAATAAAAGTCAATCTTGGTCACCTCCGTCATTTGGCGGATAATGAACAAGATCACCCCACGCTGGCCAATGAAATTCGCGCTCAAGTCCGGGCTTTTGAAGAAGGTCTATGTTTGCTCTCTCCAGAAATGAGCCATGAGGCCGTGTGCCAATCAGTCGATTTCTTTCACGGTCGGAAAGCCGACCTGTCCCGGCTGCGAGGGATCCATGTCCCGCTAGAGATGGATTTTTATAATTAAATCGCTTTCGCGCTTCGCCACGCCATATTAAAAATGGTCCGATACGTCTCGACAATACTGGCTGATTCAATCGTGATAGCAAAAATTTCTTCTTTTACGGAGAAAATAACCAGCGTGTTGCCATACAGCATGTTATCAGTCTCAGTAAAGCGTCCATCCTTACGAATCAATCTCATGGCATGATGCGGATTAAGGCGTTTGGCCGAGCGAAAATATTTTCTGAGCAATCGATTGCTTGGCGTGCAGATAAGCCACGATTCTCTGAGGAGCCTCGGCTTGGTAACAGGTTGTGTGCTCTTTCTTTTAGTCACCCTGGCGGGTGATCACCCGAGTTAAGACTTTTAGGAGAGGGTGACAAAATCCTATTTAGAAAGGCGAAGGGGTATATTGAAGTAATTAATTAAACCAACCAACTCAAAAATTGGTCAGCGCTAATGACACGCATGGAACGTTGTATAAAGTCAACTCCGGCTGTTCCAACCACTTGATAACTAAAGGGTATGCGTAATCGCTTAGTAAAGTATGGTAAGGCCGGAGCAATGGCCGTATCCCCGGCTTTTACCTCCACCGCGAACCACGGTTTACGGTCAATCGTGACCAGAAAGTCTACCTCGCGCCCTTCCACATCACGCAGATAAAACAGTTCAGCTTTATACCCATGCGCGTCCAGCAGAAAGTGGGTAAATTTAAGTAAATGAGCGGCCACCATATTTTCCAATTTTTTGCTACTCACCGTCAGCGACGACCAGTCCCACAGGTATACTTTTGGTTCTTTGCGTAGCGACTTGATAGCGCGATGTTGCCAAGGGTAGATGCGGAAATGGACAAAAAAACGCTCGAGAATGTCGACCCACAAGGCGACTGTTTTATGAGCCACTCCCAAATCTTCTCGTAAAGAATTCAACGACAAGAGCGAGCTGATTTTATCCGGTAATAGTTCGGTTAAAATCTGCAACCCGGCCAGATCACGCACCAATTCAATATCGCGGATATCTTCTTTAACTAGCCGTTCCAGCCGTTCCTGGTTCCAGCGCCGCAATGTCCGTTCATCCTTGGCCAAGAGTGGCTCAGGGAAGCCCCCCCACTGAAACAGATCAGCAAAAGCCGTGGCCGCTCCAGGGAGCGGCGGGCCGGTTAAGTCGTGGCCTACGGATCGAGGCGTTGGGCGTCCGAGTAGCTCTGCCACTGAAAAAGGATGCAGACGATAATAGTGGTAGCGGCCCAGCAACGAATCGCCACCGCGACGGTACAGATCAAGTCGCGCGCTACCAGTGACCAGTATTGGTAGTCGCTCGTGATGAGTGTCATACAGACCCTTGAGATAATTTTTCCAAGGCCGGTATTTATGGAGTTCATCAAAAATAAGTAACCGGGCCGGTCCGGAGAATTTTTCTTCTAAAATTGCTCGTCGATCGAGGCGACTATCCCAATTAAGATACTGATAGGGAGACAAATGGTTATCCCCAATAGTTTTGCTCAGAGTAGTTTTTCCAACTTGCCGTGGGCCACCCAAAAAAACCATCTTTTTTTGGAGATCAGCCCTAATAAATGGCTCTAGATAGCGATTTTTGATCATAATACTTGGTTAAAAATTAACTCCAGCTTATTATACCATAGTCAAAAAAGCTTGCCAATAGTTTTGAGTACGGTAGAAAATACAGGTGAGTAAGAATTACCGGTTGATTAAAATAAGCCCAAGGGTTGATTTTTTATGATAATAAACAGGTAAGCCAGGTATACCTTAAAAGTGAAAAAAGATACCTTCATTTATTTGACACCCACACCTTTTTACCCTATTATTTATTTCTTAGAAATTTTTTTATTATTTTTTCAATATGAAATTTAATCACTTAAAAATTTTGGAAAATACACCGATTAAGAAACCCGTCACGCTGCTCGGTGTGCCCATCGATATCGGCAAAGACAACGAAGGCACCGACACTGGTCCGAACTATTTACGAAAAAACGGGCTCGTCAGCATGTTTAAATTTTTAAATATACCCTTCCAAGATCTGGGCAATGTGGACTGTCCGCAGCGCGCTGATTGTGAACTGGGTGACAAGCGGGCTAAATTCATGAAAGCCATTGTGT
>CAZXIF010000080.1:0-6696 GCA_964640395.1 uncultured Gammaproteobacteria bacterium
GGCTGCCCTGCCTGAGACGGAAGCTGGGGAAGATTCTGAACCCAAAGAAACCAAAGCCTTAACTCTTTATGGACGTGATGAAGACTTAGCTGCACCAGGTGATATAGTGCGCTTTTCTTTTTCCGGATTTGTCTCCGGAGCACAGCCTCTACCGCCCTCACTTGAGGCAATGGCTGTCGCGTTTCCAAAAGAAGCTCTTCCTGTTAGTGTTCGTGCCCCCTGGGATAAGGGGGATGGCGCTGCCAGTGGTCTCCAGCTCGCCGGTGAAAAACGCGCCACTCCTTTGTTGTCTGGTCGCGGTGGTGAAGCCGCGCCGATACCTGAGCGCCAAAGACTTTTTGATAAAGAGGTTTCCCTCCGCGCAGACTACACGTCAACAAAAAAGACGCTCGGCGGAGAGCGCATTGAACGGTTAAAATTGGGCCCCGCCTTTGAACGAGCCGAGGTGGCGCTTGACAAGGCATTTAAACAAAAAGCGGCTATCATGAGCCCAGACAAACAAAAATTGCCTCAGCTCATCGAGCTGTATCTCAGAGAGCTAAGCAAGCACCTAGACGATGCGGAAGTCGCGCTTCAGGAAATAACAAGGTCGGTTAGTTAATTAGGAATTAATCTATGCCTCGTCAGTCCGACATCAAGGTGTCCAGCCAGCCTTTCGCCAAGCGAGCGGCCACGCTGCGTGCAAAATTAGCCGCTGCTGAGGGGAGAGGCTTAGCATTGGAGAGGCAATTAAGGCTTCGGATTGATCGAACCAAAGCCCAGACCGCGCTAAACGCCATTCGTAAAAAAAATATATGAATGTGTCCCGAGAAAAACAATTGCGCTTACATATCGAGGATGATTTAAAGGAGCCTCGGCGTGATGATGCGGCGCACCTGAAGATTGTCCGTGAATTAAAAGATCGCTTTGCTACGATCGAGCATTTTGTTAATCGGACCAATGATTTACTACAAAATTGGCGTCATTTGCATTATCAAAAAAATACCCTAAGTGACACTGTCGAACAGACTGAACTGGATAAGCTTGCTGAAGATATTGCTGCCTATGCGCAAGAAGTACACGGCTTAGAAACAGACTTGTTGCAACTCGAAGCAGAAGCGGCGGACGAAGAAGAGACATGGTGGAGCACCGATCCTGAAGCTCAGCCAATTACCTATTGGATTCAACAGCAAGGTAACCTCACTGGTGAACCGGCCCACCAAGTCGCTCAGCTTGAATTGGCGGCGCGACAAGCTTTTGCTATTTTAAACGACCAAAAAAATGGCGCAGCTACCCCCGAGCAGCAGGCACAATATGGATTGCTAAAGAGGGAGGCTCTGCGTATTGCCGCCGAACTGACCAAAGTTACGGTTGCTCCAAAAGCACCTTCCGAAGTACCAGCGCAGGATGCAGCGGCCAGGAAAAAAGCCGAGATTGAAGCGCGTCAGCGCGAACTACATGAAGAAATTATCGATCATAAACGTCGCTACGATATTCTATTAGAGGGGCAAGAACAGGAAATAAATACCATAGCACAAGCGATCAGGTGTCTGCGTGTCGCGGAAGAAGCGGAAGAAGTGGCTCGAAGAAATTTTGAAAGCGTGAGCCAGGGTACACTGGTGCTGCAACAACGCGAAACAGTATTGGAGGCTTTGATCATTAACATCCAGGAAAACATCCAAGATAAAATTGAAACGGTAACTCAAGCTGATGTACAAATTTCTTTGCAGCAGGGGAAAGTTGACGTTCAAGCTAAATTAGTGGATGACACTAAGTCCCAACTGGATGAAGCCCAAAAACAAAATTCTCCTGATCGTGTTTCAATTTTAGAATTGAAGGAAGATTTACTTGGACAAGAATCACAATTAATAAAGTTAACCGCCGTTCTTGAAGCGGGTCGCAAACTGATCCAACCGCAAAGAGATGCGATAAAAAATTTGCAAGACAAAGACTTGGTCAACGCGAACGCGGCTCTTTATCTAATCAGAGATAAACGGATAAAAGATCAGCAGGAGATCGAAGCCCCCGCTTTCGTAACCAAGCAAAAAGCGGAAGAAATGTTTGAAAAACGCAAAGAAGAACTCGATAAAATGAATGGTAGGCTGGCAGCCATGAAGCAAATCAAAAGAGATCTCGGGGCAGCCGAAAAAGCTTTGGCTGATACGCGCCACGAGTTAAAACCTCGCAGCTTAGATAGTACAGTTCACGAGGCGCGTCAGCCGGATCACGGTCCTAATAAAGAAGCTGCAAGACCTCGCGTCATCACCTCGCTCAAGGAAGCGATCGACGTGTTAATAAAAGCTCGCGAAGAAGGGAAAGCGGTTAACGCTGAAGTTGCCGATGATTATTTTCAAGATACTGCTCACACAGTGGGTGAAGCGACCTACCAGCAGGCACTCTCTGTCGGAGCCAATGCAGACCAAGCAGTCACAGTAGCTAAACAAGCGGAAAATGAGTTTAACCAACTGATTCTTCGTCGTGATAAAATTTGGTTTGATGCCGATATTGCTCCGGCGCAAGCGCTGGAATTAGCTCGGCAAATAATGAAGGAGAATGAGGATCTTGAAGAAAACCCTGAAACCATTCTGGCCGATGCTTCCGATACAGTAGTAGTCGGTTTTGGGAGATATTTATTTGAGCAGATATATCATGCTACTAATAAAGATGTGGCTCAGCGACTGGGACTTGAAACTGAAAATAGATTTAGGAATAGGAAAAAGAATGATAAAAAGAGTTCGTCGTCAGCTGATCGTCGTCCTGATAAAAGCCCAGAAGAATTGGAAAAATTATATAAAGCAAACCTAAATTTGTTTGACGCGCTTGAAACCGAGTATGCTGATCTCGACGGTAGTCTGACGGAGATGTACGGAAACCCGGAAATTAGCGACCCGATGAGAGAGGCGAAAGAGGCTCTGGATTTGGCCGCCGTACATCTGGCGGAAATTACTAATCCTGATAATCAAGCCTACCCCAATTTACTGGCTGATTACAAACGATTGTTTACCTATGATTTGAAAAAAGTCAATGAAAAATTGGCGACCGTGCGTGCCGTATTTGAACCTGCGTCTAATATACGCGTTCAGTAGAAGTGGCCCATGTGGGCAAGATTGGAGAGCGGCAGACTGATATTTTTCATCTCTAAGGCTATTAAAATATATGGTTCATCAACCACCACTACCACCACCAGACAATCAGCAGCTTTCAAAAAAAACTGCTGAGTTGGAGCGTAAATTAGCTGCGATAGAAAAAACCGGATTTGACCTAAAGAAAAAATTACTCGCCACGATTGACGAATCAAAAACTAAAAAAATTTTAAATTCCCTGCGTAATAGTAAATAAATTAGTATGAGCCATATCACCCCCTCCCCTGAAAGTCTTCTCAGGCATAAAGTAGAAGGCGACCTCAAAGAGGCTAGTCGTAGATACAACCACCTGCGTCCGCTTCAGGAAATAGCGCATAGCTTTGAATTACGCGGCCGCCTTACCGAGACCAAAGTTTTGGCCGATGAACTTTTGCGATTAAAGGGCGTGTGGGAGCAGCTTCATAGCGATAAACATGTCGGCGCCTTTAAAGAAGATGAGCTTGCGGCGGCTGTGACAGCTTACGTAAAAGAAGTTGCCAGCCTTGAAGTACAGTTGCTGGTGCTTGAGGCAGCCGACGTAGCCAAGGAAGAAAAGTGGTGGCAGGATCAAGTAGGCTTGCGTGATTTAATAAGTGATAAAGATTCTCATGCTGACAGAAGAGGTGTCGCTACTTTAGAAAGTTTGGTGAAACAAGCCAAAGTTTTACTTGGGAAGATTAAGTCCGGTTCGGCCACCGATGCCGAGCGAACTAGTTATGGTCGCTTGAAATGGCAGGCTCGTAAGAAGTTTGAGGCACTCCAAGGACAAATTATTGATGAATTGGCAGCAGTTGAACCTGCGCCACCAAGTGCCCCCGTCACCCCTGACGCAGATACAGCTAAGCCAGACGCTACGACTTCGCCCCAGGAAACGATGCCAGACAGCCTGGGGGATTGGTATACGAACAATCTAGAGAGTCTTAATAACATTTCTCCCAAGCAACTACTCGATGCACTTAGTGAAAAAAATTCTGAAGCAAAAAAAATTTTAGAATCAATTGTACACTGGCAGCAAAAAATGGAACAGTACAAAGATCCCACATCTTTTGAAATTGCCGAGAAAAGTTACAACCTGGTCTTAAAAAAGGCTTGGACATTTATTATGTCCAACAAGAGTCAGCTGCTCGCGGAGGCTGCTAGTAGGACAGCATTTTCTGAACATGTTAGGGCAGTTGCTAAAATTAACAGCATGATCGGATATCGGGTAAACTCAAGGACAAACAAAACTACTTATATCATTATTGGCGTTGGCGTAAAAGGAATCGGGGGTGTTACCCTGGAGGTTGAAAATAGCCCGGGTCTATTTGTTCAGCGCAGCCCTGAAGAAATTTTGGAAGGATTGAACAGCGGGGAGTGGGCAATAGATTTATCCAAGCCATCTACACCCGCTCTTGATGACGTCGAACCACCACAAGTTGCAGCAGATGACAATGATAGCAATCCTCAGTCTAGTAATCCCGAGGATTTCTTTTATACCACAGCCGAGCCAGCCAAAAAGGGGCTGTGGGGTAGATTCAAAGGAGTGGCGCGAGATATTTTTTCCAATAAAGACGTAACGGACAAGGCCAAACGGTTACCACTTGATATTATCACTGGCGCTTTGGCGGTAAAGTCACTTACCGACGCGGTTGGTTGGCTCGGCTATAAAGCCAGTGGCGGCAAAACTGTCTGGGGCGATCTGGCCAGACGTTCACACGATCAACAGTTCGTCACAGCCGATAAGCTAAGTTTACAAAAATATGTTGATAAAAGTACCACTGATATTATAGCGATATTAAACGAAAGTCCGGCGGGTATGGAAACTGCCGATCAAAACCAACGAATTGAAGCTCAATATCAATCGTTAGAACGAGAAATCGGTGTCGCTACGCATGTGGCGCCGGACGAGAAAACAGTCTTATTAGCCAAGCTGCGCGCGAGCCATGCTCAGCTTAGAGAAGCTACGGCTGAGGCCGCGACAGAACGAGCCAAGCGCGTGACAGCAGCCCTGGAAGAGCATGTGCGCAACAAGATAAGCAATATTAGTGTTGCCAGGCATAGAATGAATACTATTTTAACCCTGGCTGGGTTGCCCTTGATCAGGATAGCGAGTGCGGTGGGACTATCTCTGTATGAGCGTTTTAAACAAACAAAGCGAGAGCGTATTAGACCATCTGATCTAGGTAAAGTGGATGCCATTAAAGAATGGGGCAAAACAGTGGTTGCCACCGCCTGCGAGACTGGCCGGGCGCTAACCTTCCAAGGACGGAAAAAAGATTCTGCCCCCTTGAAACTCGGTCTTGAAGGCGTAGCTGCGGTGGGTCAAGCACTGTCAGTTTTTGGTGTTACTGTGTCCGCTCTAAGCGGTGTAGACGCGTTTAAAGGTATAGAAATGATAATAAAAGCGGTTGAACATAAAGGTGGGGGCGGTGGTTTGGATCAAGCTGCGGGCAACATGTCTGATCAAGGCGCGAATATTATGGGGCGTATTTTTAATCGTGAGCAGTTAGCCAGCGGACGACTAAATAAATTGATAATAATCGATAAAGGGCCAGCTCTGATGGCCGAAGAGGGAGTGCTCAAAGCCAAAAATTTTACCGACTACCACCCAGATTCAGCCCACCCAATGGGTGATGGCAAAGGCATGCTCATCGAAAATAAAACCGGCCTCACCGCGCCTCCCGCCCTGTCGGAAGCCGGAGCCGGCCACGACATCCAGACACTTGCCGGTTTTACGGAAAAATACCACCTCCCAGACGGTCCAGCCAAACACCTCTTTGGTTTGGTCGAGAAATACCCGGCGCTACAGAAGCCAGGCTCCATTGAAAACATTATCAAAGCCAGCCATTCCGGCGATGGTCTCTCCGGTATTCATGGATCAGGAGGCAAAGGCGGAGGCGCCGAAATGGACCTACGCGTGGGTCGTGATGTGAAAATGGCCACCTTTGAAGAGCTAGTCAAAAATGACCCGAGTGGTAAAGAAGCAGTTAGCTTTTTGGAGTCTCAGAAGTTCAGCAGCCGCCACCTGAGTCATTTGAAAGGCGTGGGTTTTGGCTCAAAAGATAAATTTACAGAATTTGTCGCCGCCTATCGTGAAAAAATAGTTACCGCTTCTTCTCCGGATTCAAAATTACTCAAGTCAGCCGAATCCTTGTTTCAAGGCAAGGTAAATACAGAGCAAGCCAATGCTCTGGATGGTGGACATCTACGCCTACAAAAAGGAGTTGATTTTTATGGCTTTGATGAGAACGGTAAACCAATCGTGGGGGGTGAAGGCGATGCGATCGTCATGAATAAAGTAAGCTCCGGCGGAAGCGGCGATCATCACCGTCCGACTGAGATTTCTGCTGACAAAGTCCATCTAAAGCCCACCGACGTGGTCTATATTCATGAGCCGAAGATCAAAAATATTGCCAATCATCTGCACTACCCCAATCCCTCCGAGGTTCCATTCAGTGCCGTCAAAGCTCTGCCCGACGGTACCTACCTCTTGACCAAAGATGTTCCTCCCGGCGGCTTCCCCAAAGTACCAGCCACCGCGTCTGCAGTAGCGCAGTCGGGTTTTTCCAAAGGAACCGTCTATCACTCAGACACGCGCAGCCATGACGTGTCCAAA
>CAZXIF010000081.1:0-9140 GCA_964640395.1 uncultured Gammaproteobacteria bacterium
AGTCTACGGCGTAAAAAATCCGGCTTCATTCTAAGGAGTTGTGGTACCCGCTCCAGAATTTCGTAGGGCCGCTGTGAACCAAATTCCTGGAGCAAACGCGCCCGCTCCTGTATGCGCTCAGAAATTCCCGACCCAACTACGCTGGTATAGTGCCTAATCACGCGTAATGGATCTTTAAAGCCAAAACGTTGGAGCGCCTGAATAGTCATGGCAGTGGAAGCAATCGACGGTAGCCGTCCGCCTTGCCATTTTTTGATTTTGCTTATTTGGTGCTCGGTGAGTCCAAGATTGACATAAAACGCCTCACGGCTAGCCATAATTTTTTCCCGCAACACGCATATCAATTGCTGATAAGCAACGTTATCAGTATTCAGTCGTCTCAAATTTAAATTAGGTATCTGCCCGACTAAAAAACTCTTACCCAAATACCTTACTTCGCGTGGTGATAAATTGGTCAAGTCATGCCCTTGCACCAGCTGCAAAAAATCTACTTGCTGGTCTGTAGCGCCGACGACAGCCCGCGCCAAGCGCTCCGCTGGCGGAAGTTCTTCTAGTACTATAGTTATTTCTTCCCCTCCTTCACGCGCCAGCAATTGTTCTTCAGCCGACGGCTTTTGGTCGGACAATTTTTCTTCCAGAATCAAGCCTTCTCCATCGGCTGCGGCGGGCAGGTGCAATGCGCGTTGTTGATGTTTTTGTCTGGCCCACTCGGCACGGATGACTCTGATTTCATCCCCTAGTAATTGCTGAAGTTTTTGTTCTAATTGATTTTTTTCTATCGTAGTGGTGCCGTGTTCGGTGAAGTCAACAAACAGGCCTTCCACGGCATTCCCCACGGCTTCGTCACTGGCCGCTTCAGAGAGTTCTTCATATGATTCAGCCATGATTCCTCTGGTCATTTGAAACACTTCATTCCAAAACCTATCGCCGGAAGTGGTGAGTTCCTGAGTTTCGCGTTGCTCTGGTTTTGTCTTGTTTTCTTTTTCCTCAGGCTGATATGATCCTGACCTATCCGGTTGCCGCATATTAGGTAAAATTTATCTGATATTCTTTAACAGTTTGCTCTGAAACCGGTATCCAACTCCTTGAATACATTCATACCCTGTCTAATCAAGCGTCGTATCATCAAACGTCACGATCGCGCCGGGCTTAACCACAGTAGGAGGAGTAGGGGCCGCCGCTGCCAGCAGAACCGGTGCGGGCACTGGAAGCGTTGAAAGTTGTGACGGTCGTGACGGTGGTGGAATAACTGGAAGAGGGGCAGGACTCAAAGGTACTACTGAATCTGGTCTCTTATCAACAGTAGGTATCGTGGCCGGGGTAGAGAGCGTTGCCGCTGGAGCAGTCGGCTCTTCCATCGCAAAAATATCAAGTGGTGGTGGTTCAGAAAAACCCGGTTGTGGCGGAGGCAAGAGCCTAGGAGCCTGCGGCACAGAAACCGACCGAGGCTGAACTGCTGGCAAAGGCGGAGGAACAGACGGTACAACCGGTTCTTTTGGCAACATACTCGACAACGAAATCCCCTTCTGCGCCGGATCCCCAAGTAAAACCGACGCGGCCGTTGATGGCGGCAATGAAGATCGATTCTTTTTCTTTCTATTCCGATCACGCTGATCCGAGCCTCCGCCTCCTGCGTTCCGACCAGGATTACTACCACCACCGCCCGAAGAGGGCGGTCGAGATCCTCCACTAATTGGCGACCGACTATCTGGCCGATTATTATTACCAACTGGACGCGAATTATTATTTTGAGGCGGTTTCGATACTTGTGGTGTCGGTGGCCGTGGCAGGGCTGGTTGAGGCGCGGCCGTAGCTGGTCGTGGAGGTTGCGTTGATCCTGAAACCGCAGGCTGTGCTGCCACGAGGGCAGTTACGACCGGCTGAACCTGTCTGGATTTTGGCTGCAACGAGACCAAAGCAGGCGCCGCGGGAGTCTCAGTCACTGGGGGCTTGGCTGGAATTGCCGTCACCCCCACTTTTTCTCCTGGAGGTACCGGAAACTTCACTTCATCTTCGTCCATCTCCAGCTCGCGCGCCTCGTCTTCCGGCATGATTATCATACCACTCCAGCGTGCGATTTTATCTTCAATTTTATCTCGGTTCACCGCGTAGCGTTCCCGCGACACACGCACCACCTTTTCCGTACTCTGCGTCGAAGACCCAATCGGCGGCAAGGTCAAGGCGCTAAACGGCCGCGACGCCACCCCATCAATCATCAATTTCAAATACGTATGATATTTCGGCAAATTCACCAAATCTTCTTCCACGAAAGTCGGCGCGAATTCCTTCGCCAAAATTTCCGCGTCACTTGAGCCTACCCGAAAAGTCACCATCGTCCCTACGTTACCAATCACCGAGGCCAGCACCAACTCATCCAACTGCTCCATATACTGATGCGCCATGATTAGATCCAAACGATATTTACGCGCTTCCGACAAAATATTAGCAAAACTTTCCGTAGCAAAATTCTGGAACTCATCCACATATAAAAAGAAATCACTCCGCATCGCTTCCGGGATATCTACCCGCTCCATCGCCGCCAGTTGGATCCGAGTAATCAACATGCCTCCGAGCAAGCGCGAGTTATCTTCCCCAATCCGGCCTTTAGAAAGATTCATGATTAAAATCTTCTTGGTATCCATGATCTCGCGAATATTAATACGCGACTTCACCTGCGCCACGATATTACGAATCACCGAAGCTGATAAAAATTGCCCGATTTTATTCTGAATTGGCGACACGGCTTCACTCCGAAATTTATCCGTATAATTCGCGAATTCTGTTTGCCAATAGGCTTTAATAACCGGGTCTTTGGTATTGCTCACCACGCGCTTACGATACTCGGCATCTGCCAACATACGGTTGATACCAAGCAAGGTAGTCCCCGGAAAATCAAGTAACGCCAAAATCGTATTATTCAAAATATATTCCATACGCGCGCTCCACACATCCGGCCAGATCTTTTTGAATACCCCCATCAATCCAGACGCCACCAAATGCTTTTGCTCCGGATTGGTTGTTTCCAAAATATTAAACCCAATCGGATAATCAATATCCGACGGATTGAAATAAACAATGTCATTAATACGATTCGCCGGAACAAAATCAATGATTTTCTCGGCAAAATCACCGTGCGGATCTACCAATCCCACGCCATGTCCACTATAAATATCATTCAATACCATGTTCTCAAGGATGGTCGTCTTGCCCATCCCCGTCTTCCCCACGATATACATGTGCCGCCTTCGATCATCGATCTTAATGCCAAAGCGGCGATTGTGATTACGATAGTTGGTCAACCCAAAAAAATTGATATTAGGATCAATTTTTACTGGTGGATTTGTAGGTTTTATGGGTTCTTGCTCATCCATAACGATATTATACAAGGAAACATTATTCCTGTCATCCCGAACTCCTCAAACGCTATTGGGGACGACACTTCTGGACGCGTGGGTACTTTGTCTCAACCGTTGGCATCGCTGACACCGTGATTCGCAATCAAGAAGAACAGGAACAGCGTGAACAGGAATTAGCCAAACAACTACGTTTGTGGAAATAGCGTACGATGAAGTCGGTAGCCCTGGAAAGCCGCCGACCACAGTCGGCGGTAATTTACTTTTTAGCGGTGTCGAAGTAACAGCGGGTTGATCAAAATCAGGATCATTCAGATAAGGTAGCTAGTATTTTTTAAGGATACTCTCCCAGGCCGCCCAGGGAATAGCGCCGTCTACTTTTTGACCATTGATAAAAAAGGTGGGCGTACCCCGCGCGCCAAAACGAATGGCATCGGTGTAATCTTTATTAATCGCCGCGTTTGTTTGGGGAGCAATGAGACATTTTTGAAAATTAGTCATATCAAGACTGAATGTATCGGCGATATTTTTAAGATCATTGACGGTTAATACGTCTGGTAAGGTATCTTGCTGTTCGTAGAGCCAGTCATGCACTGGCCAAAATCTGCCTTGTTGGTAGGCGCAATAGCCTAATTCCGCTAACTTACTGGCGCCGGGATGGGTTGATTCCGTGGGTAGAAAACGCAGGCGTATACTGACTTTGCTGCCGTACTCCGTAGCCACCCGCCGTACAATGGGAGCGGCCAATTTACTGTTGGCGCATTTAAAACAAATAAATTCCACGATTACCACCGGAGCGTTTGATCTGCCCAGCGTAGGCCGATCAGTTATTTCTAAGGCCTGACGATCAATGGCAGCGACCGGCTCTGAGTTCGCTCCCGCCACCGGAGTAAAATTACTAAACCGTTGGGCCAATAACTCTCCACGACCAGCTTTTATCTCTTGATAGTAACGATGGGTAATTATACCAAACAGGAAGACTGCTGTTAAAAGAAAAAATCCTAAAAATAACAGTGTAATTTTCCATCCGCTGCGATACCATGGTTGAGAAGGTGGGGTTGGTTCGAAAAGAGGCATGTTACCGGATTAAGTGCTAATGAATGTGCGGACAGGTCTGGCCGGTGTCAAAAAATTAGGAAATTTCCACCGGAGCATTGTATTACTGACCGGGCACATGATGATCAATACCAAGATAGGCATTGATAAATTGTTGAATCAGCCTTTTGTCCGGAGCATCTAATTTCTGGAGTCGTGTCCAGGCGGTTAATACAATCGGGCTGTCTAGGTTGGCGTAGGGCTCAAGAATGACATTTTTACTCTTTAGATAGTACGGTTTGACAATCGCTTCCAGCGCTGCAATGGTGCTGGTGTTTACTTGAGCCGGATCATAGTGAATAATCACTCCGCCATCCTCTAAATTGTGGACCTGGATTTCGTCGGGAAGCTGCGTACTCGCCATACCCCACGGGGCCTTGCCGGTGTGAGGGCCGGAAGTCGGGGGTTTGGAGTTATATGGCACATGCGCCTCGGTCTGAATTTTCAGGTGGCGATTGCCTTGATCCGGGAGTTGTACCCCCGGACGCGGCCGCGTCGCCGACCAAATAATCAACCCGGCAACAAGAGCTAGTGGAATGACAACCACCAGCCACCTCAACGATTTTTTAGATGAGCGTTGATTTTTCATATCAGCAATTAGCGAAGTTTAGCGTCAATCGCGGCCTTGATTGATTCAAAGGGTAACGCGCCCGAAATAAGTTCCGCTTTCCCGTCTTTTCCAATCAGGAATGTCCCCGGCGTACCGCTCACGCCGGCAGCAGTCCCCGCGGCCATTTCATCCTTAATGTGTTGTGCGTACTTACCACTATCAAGACACGTTTTAAATTTACTTTCGTTAAGGCCCAGCTCTTTGGCCAAGGGAACGAGCGCGTCAAGCACAAACCCGGTGCCATTGCCAGTGGTGCGTTCAAAGATTTTGTCCGTATAACTAAAGAAGGCTTCGCTGCCGCCCTGTTCACTGGCGCACTCGGTAGCCTCAGCTTCTTTTTGCGCGTTGGCGTGGAATGATAGTGGATAATGGCGATAGACCCAACGTACCTTGCCTTTATATTCATTCATGACTTGAAGCATGGTTGGGTGGAACCGCTTGCAGAAGGGGCATTCAAAATCTGAGTATTCAATCAGCGTGACCTTGCCACTGCCGCGAACGTGGTCTTGCTTAGTGACGGGAGGGACCGGGCCAGTGGGTGCCGCTGCTGTCGGTTGTTGCGCCGCCCGCGCCGGAGCCGTTGGTGCGGCGGCATAGGCCGAAGGGGTAGGAACTGCTCCGGTTGCCGAGGCAGTAGTAATATTGCCTTTGAGGAATAAAGTCAGCAGGACAAAAAATCCAATCGTGCAGAGGGCTAGTACACCAGCAACGAGGCCGACGATCAGGGCGCTTTTTGGATCAAGCGCATTAAAAAATGAAGTGCTGGTTGGTGCCGGAGTGTTCATCACCGCCGGTTGGTCAAAATCAGGATCGTTGAGTTGCGCGTTAATCATATTTGTTTGAAGAATAAAATTAATAATTATAAGCGGAGCTTGAAATTGCGTCGGGCTTCGCCTAAAGAAAATTCTGATTTTCTTTATGACTCACCCCTAACAATTATAATTGAGCGCTTAATTTGGCAAACAGAAAGAAAACTAACGTAAACAGAATCGTCATCACAATCGGGGCAATATCAGACAGATAATTTCTTTTATCGGGACGGAATCTCTTGAGGAGCAAAGAATTAGTCACGACCGATACCGAACTAAACGCCATGGCCAGTCCGGCCAGCTCTGGACGCAACACTATGCCGAGGCCAATGAAGACTCGAGCCGCCACCGGAATACCAACGATGTTATAGAACAAGGCAAAAAACATATTTTGCCTAATCTTACCCATGGTCTCTTTACTTAACCGAAAAGCATGAATCACATCGCGTAGATCATTCTTAACCAGCACGACGCCACCCGTTTCCATAGCCACGTCGGTGCCGCTACCCATGGCAATACCCACATCAGCTTGGGCCAATGCCGGGCTATCGTTAATGCCATCGCCGACCATCGCTACTTTCAACCCCTGATCTTGTAATTTTTTAACTTCCTGAGCCTTGTCTTGTGGCAAAACTTCGGCCAGAACATTCGTGATGCCCACCTGCTTGGCAATCGCTTGCGCGGTACGCGCATTGTCACCGGTAATCATATACACCGCGATGGTCATGGCTTGCAGTTTTTGCACGGCCGCCAGGCTGGTGGCTTTGACCGTATCGGCGACGGCCACTACCCCGAGAATCTGGTCTTTGGTAAACAGGAGCATGGCCGTTTTACCGGCTTCTTCTAAGCGTTGTAATTTACGTTCGACTTTGGCGATATCGTGTCCGACTGTGCCGACCAGCCGCCGATTCCCTAAGTAATATTCAATTCCACCAATAACGCCCGAGACGCCGTGGCCGGGAATAGCTTTAAACTGTTCCACTGGTTGCAGTATCGACCCTTCTTCTTGGGCATATTGATAAATACTTTCGGCCAGCGGGTGCTCGGATGATTGTTCTAAACTCCCCGCAATACTCAATACGTCGTCCTCATCCTGTTCACTGAATGATACGACATCGGTCACTTCGGGAGTCCCTTTGGTCAGGGTACCGGTTTTATCAAACACGACGGCTTGCACTTTAGAGAGGGCCTCCAGTGGTTCACCGCCTTTGATAAGAATACCGTGTTCCGCGCCCTTTCCCGTACCCACCATGACGGCAGTTGGTGTCGCTAAGCCCAGAGCGCAGGGGCAGGCAATCACAATGACTGAGACAAAGGCTAGCATCGCAAAACTGAACGTACTGCCTAAGACGAAATACCAGATCAAGAAGGTTAAAATCGCAATACCAATGACGGCCGGAACAAACCACGCTGAAATTCGATCAGCGTAAGCCTGAATTGGCGCTTTTGAACCTTGGGCATCTTCGACTAAACGAATAATTTGCGACAGGGCTGTTTCCGCCCCTACTTTAGTTGTCTTAAATTCAAAGCTGCCATTTTTATTGAGTGTCGCGCCAATGACCGAGTCACCAGCTTTTTTCTCCACCGGAATACTCTCACCAGTAAGCATTGATTCGTCTACTGAGGACAGGCCGCTCATTACTAAGCCATCTACCGGAACTTTTTCACCGGGTCGCACGACAACAATGTCTCCGGCCACCACTTCTTCCACCGGAATATCCACCAAGGTATCACCGCGGCGCACCCGGGCGGTTTTAGCTTGGAGCCCCATGAGTTTGCGGATAGCGTCGCTGGTTTTGCCTTTGGCGCGGGATTCGAGCCATTTGCCGAGGAGCACAAAGGTAATCAGAAAGACACCGATCTCAAAATACAGGTCCGGAATTTTTGCTCCATGCGGAGCCCAAACCGATTGCTTGGTTAGCGCAAAAGACAGAAATTCATAGAGGCTGTAGAAGAAAGCCGTGCTGGTACCAATGGCGATCAAACTATCCATGTTAAAGGTTTGGAGTTTGAGACTTGACCACATACCTTGGTAGAATCCCGCGCCAAGGATAAATTGTACCGGAATCGCGAGGAGTAAGGAGATGAATCCCATGCGTGACAGAATAAATTCTCCGAATGGCAAGCCGGGGAAGAAATCAAGGATCATGAAGTACAGTAATGGGGCACTCAAGATCAGTCCGGTCATAAACTTATTCCGATAGGTACGCATTTCTTGTTGTCGTCGCTTCTGTTCAAAGCCACGATCTTGTTCATCAACCAGTTCAGCTCGGTAGCCTGCGGCCACGACCGCGGCTTTGATTTTAGCTTCATTTACTTGGCTGCTATCAAAAATGATTCGGGCTTTTTCCGCTCCATAGTTCACATTGGCCTCCTGAATACCGGGCAATTTTTTAATGGAACGCTCGATGAGCATGGAACAGCTGGCGCAATGCATACCGAAGATATTGAAATTGGCCCGGGTGTTGGCTGTCAACGAATTACTCCTGTTGTTCATATTTTTTCAACCATATACTTATCGAGCGCACCTACCTCTTTCAAGAGATTGTCGAAGTTGAACGATCCGTCATGCTCAATAACGCCCAGGCCGGTTTGTGGGTCAATGGTGCAACTAGTGACGCCCGGTACATCTTGGGCCACATCTTCCAGCAAGGCTTTGCAGGACGGGCAGTGCATGCCAGTAATTTTTATCTTGGTTTGCATAGAAGTTTAAGAATAATAATAGAAAAAAGCTTATGTTGGCGGCAACACGGTGAAACTACCCCGCACCATGCCCATTGAGCAGCTAAACTTAACTTCACCAGCCTCTGGCGGCGTAAATTCAAACGTATTCATTCCCCGGGCCAGCACCTTTTGAATTCCCAGTTGACGCGACGTTAAGACAGCGGCGCACCCAGTGGCATTGGTCCCATCCACTTCCCAGCGGACCGGTTTACCGGCAGTGAGGGTAAAATGGTTGGGTTGGTATTCTCCGTAGTTGGTGAAACCCATCTTAACTACTTGCGTATTTCCTTCCGTAATCACATTGGGATCATTACGGTTGGCACTCCCGACCGTTGTCTTGCCCACGGCGGAGGCGAAAGATGGTAAAGATAATGGATATCCGGCAATCGTCAACCCGTTTTGGATATTCCACACGCCGAGTATGACCACCAAAGCGCCAGAGAATTGAAAGAAAAATTTACCAAGTTTACCTTTGAGAGAGCTGGTTGCCCAACCCAGGGCTAATAGTGCCGGGGCGGTGCCAAGGCCAAACGCCAAGAGCAAACTGCC
>CAZXIF010000082.1:0-3005 GCA_964640395.1 uncultured Gammaproteobacteria bacterium
AACTCCTTGGTTTTAATGTCGGAAAAACAATCGCCTCTTCTCTGTTCGGTTCTTTTCTGGCTGGCCATAACCCAACCTGGCCAGAAACATAGTCCGCACCGAAGGCGCGGCGGAAGCACTTGCTCCTTTCTATTAAGTTCCACTTGGATTAACACTTAGCCAATTATATGCCTTTTAAAAAAGCTGTCAACCGTGTATAGGCCCAGTTCAACAATCAATTGCAACACCCGTGGTAATATCACGGGATGAAACAGAAAAACAAGAAAAAGAAAAAAGTAACAAACGCATATTTAAACAGCTAACCCTCCAAGACAGAATAACGATTCAGATACGATATCGGGATGGCGTTAGTCTGCGAAATATTGGAAAAGAAATTAAACGAGATGCCGGAGTGATTTCTAGGGAGATCGATGGTCGACCCCCGCGAGGCATGGGGAAATACCAAGCCCACGTTAGCCATCAGCGAGCTTTGGATCGGCGACATGGGAAAAAATCCAACCGTCTCAAAAACGAATTCATCCGGACGTACGTAAAAGCAAAAATGAAGCTAGGTTGGACGCCGGAACAGATATCGCTCAGGCTACCCATTGAGTATCCCGGTAACACCATATCCCATGAAGCCATTTACCAATTTGTATATGCCCAGGTTCGTCGGGGAGGAAATGGAAAAGTGAAAGACGGATGCGAGGATTTGAGGCCCTACTTGGTTCGAAGACATAAACGCAGGCAGAAAAAAGGCTTCCGCCAAGCGCAAAAGGCCGAAAAGCCAATTTTGCCGTCAATTGAGACTAGGCCGGCAGTGGTGAATGGAAGGTCGCGCATCGGAGACTGGGAAGACGACACCATTGTCTCTCGCCAAAGCAGTGATCGTTTAAAAACCATCAATGAACGAGTGTCGGGAGTGGTCTTGATTGGCAAGATGAAAGACGGTACGATGAGTGAATCTAATCGGGTGGTTGAAGAGCGTCTGGGCGAGATTCCAAGACAAATCAGAAAGACATTGACTCGGGACCGGGGCACTGAAAATTTAGCCTATCAAGAATTGGAAGAACGCCTACAGATTGACTGCTATTTTGCCAGAGCTTACTGTTCGCAGGATCGGGGATCCAATGAAAATACCAACGGATTGGTTCGCAGAGATTACCCCAAGAAGACTGATTTTTCGAAAGTGTCGGATGATCAAATTCGTCAGACTGAATACCGGTTAAACACCACTCCGCGTAAGCGTCACGGCGGGAAAACACCACTGGAAATATTATTCGAACGCACCGGTGTTGCAATTACTTATTGAATTCAGCAAAAAACGGCTCGACGCGTTGCGTCGAGCCTGGTGTGAAATGGCGACTACCCTACTCATCCCCTACCCGCTCAACGACTGCAGTGTTGGGAATGCAGGTCTCGAGGCCATGCTGTTCATCGCGTGGCCGATCATGATGCCAGTAGGCAAAGACCATACCAGCCTCGTTCACCTGAGTTACTTCAGCAACCACATTGATCTCTTCATATCCCCGGTCACGACTCCACTGGTCATCTCCGTTGATCCAGCGATATCGCTTACCGGGGATGATTGGGTCGCCAGACTTCGTCAACCACTCCATGCCCTTCTGCTTGCATGGTGCGCAATGAATGATGACGCCAGCACAGTCCCGAAGAACCCCTTGGCGAACCAATCGACAATCACACGTACGTTTCAAATTGAATTCTAATTGCTTGCTCATATTCACCTCTTTTTGCAAAGGAACATTGTTGGGTTTGTCCGATGTCGATATATTAACTTATTAATAATATATTGTCAATAGTTTCAGACTCTCCCAGAAATGATAGAGTAGATAAATGAAAATCTATGCCGACAATAATCCCGCACCAATTTCAGCTGAGGCAGGTGGCATGCGGAGATTAAAAGGCGAAGTGCCTTCGGCTGTCTACACAGTAGTTGAAGGCCATTAGTGAAATTGGTGAAGGGATTTCGCGGCGGCAGAGGAAATTATATTCCGCCGCTCAAAAAAGCCACCTTAGTAAGACTTAATTATGCAGGTATACTCAGAGAATAAGAAGGCATCTTTCGATTATGAAATCCTGGAAAAATACGAGGCGGGGCTTGTGTTGCAAGGGCAAGAGGTGAAATCTATACGGACGGGGCATATGCAACTGGCCGCTTCTTATGTGGTGATCCCCGCAAAATCTGCGAATCGCGGGGCTTATTTAATTGGCGCCAAAGTGCCTCCCTATCAGCCTAAAAATGCACCCGTGGATTACAATCCCGAACAACCGCGCAAACTTTTATTAAATAAAAAAGAGCTGGATTATTTGGCCGGGCGCGTAAATGAGCGCGGATTTTCCTTAATCCCCTTGAAAGTTTACGATAATAATGGTAGGATTAAGCTCGAATTCGGACTGGCCAAGGGAAAGAAAGCCTTCAACAAAAAAGAGAAGATAAAAACAAGAGACGTTGAGCGCGATATCCGGCGCGAATTCAAATAGCAAGGGGCTGAATGTTTCGACAGATCTTTTCTTTTAAAATAAGCAAAACCAGTTTTCTAGAACCTGGTAAAACTTCCAGAACAAACATAATTGCCAACTTTAACTTCGGTTTTAACCGGCAACCAGCTCTCGCTTTAGCGTAAGCTGCATCGCCCCATCAACTCCTGATAGGTGGCAAGCGGTGTTATACATCAGGACCGGCAACGGTTTCTCCCCGAACCATTGCTTAAACAAACCGGGGATATCATGCTGCTTATTTTGCATATTTTTTACGCATCATGAGAACTGCTAAAGTATGCTAATTTTGTAGAATTATTTTAAAAAAATTTCTGGACCCGGCTTCACCGCCGGCAGCTCCACCACTTCGCTCTCATTGAGAGCTACGCGGTGCGCAGCACCGCAAATATAATAAAAAGCGAAGTGTCCCGCGAAGCTTTAGCGAAGTGGGATTAATCATTATAATTTGGAAAAAGTATTAGTCAACAATTTCATAAAGGCCAAAGAGGTACGGGTGATCAGTGAAA
>CAZXIF010000083.1:0-4531 GCA_964640395.1 uncultured Gammaproteobacteria bacterium
CCGCCCACGCCGGACTACGCCTGGTGCCCGCCACCCCCGACTTAGCCGGAGCCAATATCGAACTAGTCAATGTCGAGGGCCGTGAATCCAAACTGTCCGACCTCCTGACCGAAGTCAGTCACGCCTACGACTACGTCATCATCGATTGCCCACCCTCGCTTGGCGTACTTACCCTCAATGGTTTAGTAGCCGCTGATCAGATCCTCATCCCCGTGCAAGCCGAATACTACGCGCTCGAAGGCTTGGGCCAACTCCTCAAAACCGTAGAACTTGTCCAAACCAATCTCAAACCCAGCATCCAAGTGCTCGGCGCGGTCCTCACCATGTTCGATTCCCGCACCCGTCTCTCCGATGAAGTCCTCCAAGAATTATACAAATATTTCCCCAGCAATATTTTTCGCTCAGTGATTCCCCGCACCGTCCGCCTAGCCGAAGCGCCCAGTTTTGGTCAAAGCATTTTCCACTACGACCCGAGCGGCAAAGGCGCCAAGGCGTACGAGCGTTTGTCTCGGGAGTTACTCGAACGGTTTGAAAATAGAAGATAGTACGGTCGCTATTAAAACACTAGAACATTAAAACATGAAAACAGTGAAAACGATTGGTCGCTTCTCGGAACACTGTTTTAATGTTTTTATGCTTTAATGCTTTAATGAATATGTCTCTCGGTCGTGGTCTCGGCGCCCTCATCACTCCGACCGGCGCCGGTCGTAAACAAAGCATCTTTTCCACCAGCCCCACTCCGGCTACCGGTGAAAAAGTCTGGTCTATCCCGCTCAGCGAAATTACCGCCGATGCCAAACAGCCGCGCCGGAATTTTTCGGCTGTCGAGCTGCAGGAGCTGGCCGATTCCATCAAGCTCCACGGTATTTTACAACCCATTTTGGTCAGTGAAAAGCCAAACGGCGGCTACGAAATCATTGCCGGTGAACGCCGTTATCGCGCCAGCCAACTAGCCGGGCTTCCGACCATTCCCGCGCTCGTCAAAAAGTTCGCCGATCGCGAACGCCTCGAAATCGCTCTCGTTGAAAATTTACAGCGCGAAGACTTGAACCCCATCGAAGAAGCCTCCGGTTACGATCGCCTGATCAAAGAATTTGGCTTGACCCAAGAACAAGTTGCTGAGAAAGTCGGCAAAAGCCGCCCGGCCGTAGCCAATCTGGTACGCCTCCTCACCCTGCCCGAAGCTGTCCAAACCGCCCTTATTAGTGGTGACATCAACACCGGCCAAGCCCGCTCCTTGCTTACCTTGCCAAGCCCCACCGAACAGTTGGCCATGCTCTCCTCCCTGCGCGGCCAGAAAATCACCGTCCGTGAATTGGAAGCCAAAGTCCGTACCGCCGTGCCAACCAGCAAACCGTCTCAGCGTGATGCCAACCTAAGTTATCTCGAAAATCAACTTCGCCAAACTCTTGGCGCCAAAGCCACCATCTCCCAAAAAGGCGGGCGGGGGACTATCACTATCCAGTATCATTCCCCCGAAGAGTTGTCCGATCTGATTAAAAAAATTACTTCCACTTAATTTTGCCACCTCCCCTCGCCCCTCCTTGAAAAGAGGGGAAAGCTTCGATCCCTCTCTTTTCAAGGAGAGGGTAGGGTGAGGTCTCGCGTGTTACCTCTACTTCTCCCCACGTTTATAGGGCAAAATTTGCTTAATCCAACTACTCAGCGACGTATTCTTCAACGCATTTTTAATGTGCCCTTTCGCGTGATGCGTTTTTACTGATTTGAGCCAATCCGGACTTGGCCCCTTACGATTCTTATCAGTAATAATATCCACCACATCGCCGCTTTTCAGACACGTATCCAGTGCCACCAATTGATCGTTGACCCTAGAGCCACTGCATTTATTGCCGATGTCACTGTGGATATGATAGGCAAAATCAATGGGCGTGGCATCTTCCGGCAGGTCGATCACATCACCCTTCGGCGTAAACACAAAAATACGATTTTGAAAAAAATCCACTTTCAATTCTTCCATGCCCGACATATTCACCAATACTTCCTGCTGAATCCTGGCCAGCTCTTTGGCCCACGCCACATCCCGCCGTGGCCGCAGCGCCCCATTTTCATCATACAGCCAATGCGCCGCGATACCAAATTCAGCCTCGGCATGCATCTCCGGCGTACGTATTTGAAATTCAACAATTTTTCCTTCCTCAGCAAAAACCGTCGTGTGTAGTGACGAATATCCATTCGGCTTGGGCTGGGCGATATAATCCTTGATCCGCCCTTTCAGCGGTCGCCACAGCTGGTGCACGATCCCGAGCGTCGCGTAACAATCGCCCACATCTCCCACGATCACTCGCAGCGCCACAATGTCATACATTTTATCCGTCTCCCAGCCTTTGCGCTGTAATTTTTGATACAAACTATACAACTGTTTTTGGCGCCCATACACCTCAACCAGCTTAATATTCGCTTTCGAGAGCTCAGCGCGAATCCGGGCGGTCACTTTCTCAATTGAATCTCCCTGGTCAGCCAGGAGCTTATCACGAATACTTTTGGTACGTTCATATTCCTTAGGATACACATACGGAAAAGATAAGTCTTCCAACAAGCCTTTAAATTCACCCATACCGAGGCGATGCGCGATCGGCGCGTAAATTTCCAAACTCTCCAGAGCGATCCGGTGCCGTTTTTTTTCAGGTAAAGAATCAAGCGTAGACAGATTATGCGTGCGATCCGCGAATTTAATCACCATCACGCGCACATCCTCCGCCATAGCCACGAACATTTTGCGCAGATTTTCCAAATAACGCTCGATGCCGCGATATTTCAGTTTACCGAGTTTGGTAATCCCCTCGATCATCTTGGCGATATCCGCCCCAAAATTTTTCTCAATTTCTTCGAGAGTCACCGCCGTATCCTCCGGCACATCATGGAGCAACGCCGCCACGATAATATTCGTTTCCATATGCATCGTCGCCAAAATCCACGCCGCCGCCAGCGGATGGATAATATACGGTTCGCCGGATTTACGCGTCTGCCCCCGGTGCGCGTTCGCCGCGAAATCATAAGCCAACCGCACCATCTCGAGGTCCGATGACCCACGGTAGGATTTGATCTCCTTAACCAGTTTATCGATAGTTAAATCAGCGGGAATATTGGCGGTATAGGGCATAGTGAATAGTCCATAAAGTCAAAAGTCCTTAGTCCAAAGTCTAGAGTTGGCCGATTACTAGGATAAATTAAGTATAATCGTTACCACCGGAAAAGTCTATCATCTATTGAATCGTCAGAGACAAATCCCCGCTTGGGCAGCCTGCCACGTCGAATGACTGTGGGGGTAGGGGCACGGTCGCCTCACGCTATCTACCATCAACTAACTAAATATGATATAATTACCCCATAATTAAAGCCTTTTTAACCAAGTAACTCCATGAAAAATAAAAAGGGGAAATCAACCAAGCCGAAAACACCAAAAAATTTGCCGGATTTTTTAAAAGAGATTACTGACTTCCGTCGGGGACAGGGCAAAATGCATAATTTAAAAACGATTATCATGATTGTGATCATGGCCATCATGAGCGGATATTTTGGCCAAAGACCAACTGGAGATTTTGTTAAAAAACATCACAAAGATTTAATAAAAACATTGAAACCAAAAAAATCTAAGTTGCCATCGTATCAAACGATTGCTCGAGTCATGCAACGGATAGATTACGAAGAAATGACCACGGTATTTTTCGCCTGGGCCAAAACAGTCGTGCCTCTCGCGGCGGAGGGCGAATGGCTGTCGCTCGATGGCAAAGCCATTCGAGGAACGATATCTAAAGCCGGCACGGCCGAGCAGAGTTTTACCAATTTAGTCAGTTTGTTTTCCGCCAAGAGCAAACAGGTAGTAACTCAAGGCAAAGTGGAAAACAAAACTAATGAAATTCCTTTGGTCGCCCAGTTAATCAGACAGCTTGGTTTAACCGGTCTTGTCCTCACCGCCGATGCCCTCCATTGCCAGAAAGATACAGTAAATACGGTCATTGCCTCCGGCAATGACTATGTTATCGGGGTTAAAGACAATCAAAAGAAATTGCATGAAACGCTAAAAAAAATGCTGCCGGAGGAACGCCCGTCAGCACCAATATCATAATCGAAAAAAACCGTGGGCGCGCTGAAACCAGAACCGCCAGTGTCTATGGTTGTCTAGAAGAAATCTCTCCGGATTGGACCGGTCTCAAATCATTCATCCAAGTTCACCGAGTCGTGATCGACAAGCAGAATGTCAGGACCGAAGAATTAGCCTACTACATTGCCAGTCTGCCAGCCACCACTCCGGCCAAAGATCTTAATACCGGCATCCGCGAACATTGGCTCATAGAAAATTCCTTGCACTATACCAAGGATGTAACGTTCAAAGAGGACGCTTCTAGAATCAGAACCAAAAATGCCCCACAGAATATTTCACTTTTAAAGAATATCGTTATTAATATTTTTAGAAAAAATCATTATACCAATTTAGCTCAGGCCATCAGGTTGGTGGCCAATGATATACCAAAACTGTGGGAATTGGTTTCAGCGTGAGGCGACCGTGGGG
>CAZXIF010000084.1:0-2665 GCA_964640395.1 uncultured Gammaproteobacteria bacterium
ACCTCCAGTAACGCCTACGGCAAATGATCAAGTGCCTACGACCAATGACCAAACACCAACAACCAATGACCAAACGCCTCCAGCGCCTGAAGCAGTAGTTCCATCAATGCCGTGATAATTGATTGGGTGATAGAATGGAAGTGTGGTATAATATGACTATGTCAACACTTACAAAGAAAACCTTGTTTTGGGATGTTGATCCGAGTCAGATTGATATTGTAAAAAATAAGAGATATGTGATTGAACGGATTTTGAGATTTGGAGATTTTGAAGATTATCAATGGATGCGTAATGTATATTCAACAGAGGATATTAAAAATGTTATACTTGAGGAACGATCCGAACTAGATCCGAGATCTCTCAATTTTTGGTGTCACAGTTTTTGTGTTGAAGAATCAATATGCACAAAGAAACTCTTAGCGAAAAAACAAGAATTGTTCTGGAGAAGATAGCTCTTATCGCCAAGCCATTTTATTTGGCTGGTGGTACGGCTTTAGCGCTTGAATTGGGTCATCGGATTTCAGTCGATCTTGATTTTTTTAGCCAAGCGCTTTTCCCCGTCTCTTCGCTGGTTTCACGATTGAATGCTCTTGGCGATCTAAAGATCGAAGATCAAAGTGACGATACTTTCAACGGTTCACTTGATGGAGTTAAAATAAGCTTCTTTTATTATCCATATCAACTTCTTTTTCCGACACAAGAATATAAAAGTTGAACCTTGACCATTGCTTTTTGCCACAATAGTGTGCAATACTAGTTGGCGTGTAAGTATCTCGTCCTTACGCTTTTAACTTATAATTTAACGCACGGGAGCTAATTTAAGAAAAATGTCAAAGAGACTTTTCGTAGGCAGTCTTGCCTGGGGTACCACTGACCAGACCCTGAAGTCACACTTCGAACAGGCAGGCGCAGTAGAGACTGCGAATGTTATCATGGACAAAATGTCCGGCCGCTCCAAAGGCTTCGGCTTCGTGGAGATGGGATCGGATGCCGACGCCGACGCGGCGATCGCCAAGCTCAATGGTTCAGAGCTCGATGGTCGCAAGATCGTCGTCTCCGAGGCTCGCCCCAAGGCGTAAGTGTTCGGGTGTTCCAAAGAAAAAGCCGCTACTTGATAAAAACTCGGGGCGGTTTTTTCGTGCGTAGTACAAAATCCCCCGCCCTTCTGATATCATCTTCACGAAGACAAATCCCCAGCCCCGCTTCGCGGTGGCACCCCCTTTTCCAAAGGGGGAATAAGCGCATTTGCGACTGAATCCCCCTTTGGAAAAGGGGGTGCCGAGCGGATGCGAGGTTGGGGATTTTGTTATTGTTTCCTGCTACAATACTACCCATGCCCAAAAGTAACTCCCGGTGCGCGTTGCCGATCATTCTCCTCGCCATATTCCTCGATCTCGTCAGTTACGGGATCCTCGTGCCCGTCGTCCCCCAACTGTTCGCCAATCCCGATTCAACTTATTACATGCTCGCGCCGTCAACTCCGATTGCCGTGGGCTATATCATTTTGGGCTTTTTGATCGCCGCCTATCCGCTGATCCAATTTTTTTCCGCTCCAATTCTCGGCCAATATTCCGACATTTACGGACGAAGACCGGTGCTGACTCTGGCCTTGGCTGGCACCGCGGTCGCTTTCGTGATATTCGCGCTTGGTATTGCCGTCGGCGGGATGTTCGGAATTTTTCTACTCTTTTTTTCACGCGCTTTTGACGGGATTGTTGGAGGGAATATTTCGGTCGCCCAGGCCGCCATTGTTGACCTGACTAAACCCAGAGAACGCGCCAAACATTTTGGATTTATCGGCGCCGCCTACGGTACCGGTTTCATCATCGGTCCCGTTTTGGGCGGATTGTTATCTGACCCCAATATCGTCTCATGGTTCAATCTCACCACGCCATTTTGGTTTGCCGCCGGACTTTCGGCAGTCAATGCTTACTTGGTTTATTTTGTCGTTGGCGAAACCAATAGTCATTTGCGAGGCAAGATGGTGTCTTGGTCAAAGAGTGTTTTAGATATTGTCCGCGCCTATGGCATGAAGCGTCTGCGACCAATATTCGCCACGAATTTCTTTTTCAGCGCCGGCATCACCTTCGTCGCTACCTTCTTTAGTGTTTATTTGATTGATCGATTCCAGATGACCCAGATCGGTATCGGTTATTTTATCGGCTATGCCGGCATTTGGATCGTGATCTCGCAAGCGCTAATAGTGCCTTTCCTATCCAAACGCTTTGAGGAAGTAACGCTTCTCCGGATCTCCCTTCTTGCTGGTTCCGCGGCCATATTCGCCTTCTATCTTCCAAATTCCATATTCGGCTTGGGATTGGTCGGTGCCTGTTTCGCCCTGGCCAATGGTATCAGTATGGCCCTTTTGCCGAGTCTGGCCAGCGTTCGCGCTCCGGAAAATATTCAGGGAGAGATTCTCGGGATCAATACTAGCGTCCAAGCTGTTGCCCAAGCGGTCCCGCCTATTCTCGCCGGATTCCTTGCCGCCACCATCGCCCCATCGGCGCCAGTTTATATCGCCGGCACCACAGTCGGCGCGGCCTGGGTGGTGTTTGTAAGTTTTGTGAGGAAGGATAAGCGAGTGCAAAGTGCAAAATGCAAAGTGAAAAGTTAGTTGAAAAGTTAAAAAGTTCCTAGTGCCGAGTAGCTACAAAACTTTTAAACT
>CAZXIF010000085.1:0-17121 GCA_964640395.1 uncultured Gammaproteobacteria bacterium
ATGTATTTTAAAATCCTGAAGGAAATTGGCTATCCTTTGCGGGTTTTGGTCTGTGATGGTAATCCAGATATTCCGGCGGCGGCCAAATATGTCTTTGGTGAAACCATTATTGTCCAACTCTGTACGAGGCATTTTATTGAAGGCTTGAAACGACACGCCGACAAACGAGCGAAGGAGCCACGAATTGCCAAATTAATTACCACGATTCAAAGAATTATTGAAGCTAAAAATTTCAATCAAGCCGCTCATTTTTTAACCGAACTTAAACAATTACCAAAAGATTCTAAACTGGAACAAGAATTATTAGCGCTATTTAAAAAACATTCGGCAGAACTATCGGCTCATATTTTACATCCGGAATTAGGCATCCCACACACGAGCAATGACATTGAAAATTTGTTCAAACAATTAATGCTCCGTTTAAAATCAATTGGTCGATTTCAACATTGGAAATACGCCCGAGATTATTTAAAAGCCTGGGCGCTGTGGCGCCGGTGTACACCCTTTACGGATTGTCGAAAAACGAGAAAAAACAGAAATGGACAAGCGCCAATCGAACTGGCGGGAGCGACGATTGACCGGAATTATTTTTTGAAAATGTAGTTTATACCCGACGTACGGGGGTACGCTATCAGGGTTTCTGGCATCGACGGTTGAGAAAACCCTATTTTTGTGCTATATTTATCTGTTTTGTTCTTTAAAATCGCTAACAGACGGACCTGCCCAGTCCCTCTCACTACGTATAGGCTCAAATAATTTGAGACGATACGTAGAGGGATTGAGCAGTTAAAAATATTTTAAAAACAGTCCCGACTATGTCGGGACTGTTTTTTTATTGATAAAATTACTTCCCCAATAATTTTTGATTATACATCGCTAGTTCTTCTCGCACGCGGCACTCCATCTGTTTATGCGACACGCTACCAGCATGATCCAAAATCTCTTTATCATTCAAAATTAAAAACGCGTCCAATTTTTGGATCCAATTTTTCATATACATCACGCGCTGCTCCACACTCTGCAATTCGGCGAATGATAAAAATTGCTCTACCAACAAATTAAGCCGTTTTAATTCCAACTCTCCCAAATAATTCTTGGCCACCTCGGCTTGCTCGCGAGTAATCACCTCCCCCTTCCAATTCGTGAGACCCAAATTATTCTTAGCGCTATCCACCCGGCTGGCCACAATCTCGGCAGCAGTGAGACCAGTAATGGCGAAATGAAATTTATTTTGCACGACCGAAAAAAACTTGTGCGCATAGTCCGCTTTAGGATTATAGTCAACGCTCGTGGCAAAAACATCTCTCACTTTTTGATAAAAATTAGCCTCCGAAGTCCTGATTTTTCGAATCCGTTCTTCTAATTCTTGCCAATAAGTCTTAGCTACTTTACCGTTTTCCAATCGCTCATCGTCCAGCACGAATCCTTTGACAATGTATTCTCTCAATTTCTGCGTTGCCCAAATGCGGAACTGTGTACCCCGCAGCGAGCTGACCCGATACCCGACTGAAATGATAACATCAAGATTATAATAACCAGTTGGCTTAGTTAAGGCAATTCCGGAATTTCCGGATTTACGAATTGTTAGCTCTTTTACAAGCTCTCCTTCGGCGTAGATATTCTGTACATGCTCCGAAATAGTACGTACATCTTTCTCAAACAACTCGGCCATCTGTGCTTGATTTAACCATACGGTCTCATTTTCTACGCGCACTTCAATCTTTGTTTGCCCATCGTCAGTCCTATAAATAATTATCTGATTATTTTTTTCCTCCATATTTTTTATAAATTAAAAATCTCGCATCAATTATCCCATCGACCACGAAAAAGTGTCAAACAGGCAACAGTGGATTAAAACTCTACTCAAACAACTGCTTCAAATCATCCCAGGTCAATTTCTGGAACAACTGCCGGCTCTCCCCCACCAAGCCGTCAAACAGTTGCTTTTTCTTGCTCTGCAACGCCACAATTTTTTCCTCAATCGTGCCGACGGTAATCAGTCGGAACACGTTCACTGACTTAGTCTGACCAATCCGATGCGCCCGATCCACGGCCTGATTCTCCACACTCGGATTCCACCAGGGATCAAAAATAATCACATTATCCGCCGCCGTTAAATTCAAACCCGTACCGCCCGCTTTGAGACTAATCAGAAACACCGGAATCGCTGGATCAGTATTAAACTGATCTACCAGCGGCTGACGTTTCTTGGTTTTCCCAGATAAATAAAGATGGTCAATTTTTTGCTTATCCAATTCTTTGGCCAAAATATCGAGCATGCCGGTAAACTGACTAAACACCAACACCTTGCGCTTATTAGCCACGATCTCTTCTACCAGTTCATTGAACATCTCGAGTTTGGCCGAAGGAAACTTGGTATAATTTTTATCAGTCAAGAGCAGCGCCGGATGATGACAAATTTGTCGCAGCTTCATGAGCGCCGCCAAAATATGCAGGCGTGATTGATTGAACCCTTTCTGCTCCACGGTGTTAAAAATATCAGTCCGCACTTGCGACAATACTTCTTGATACAAAATATTTTGCGCGCGCTCGAGATGACAATGGCTGATTTGTTCTACTTTGGCGGGCAACTCCTTGAGCACTTCGCTCTTGGTGCGGCGCAACATAAAACACTGCACTTTTTTCCGCAAATCGGCCAAGGCTTGGGTATCCTGCTGCTCCATGATTGGTTTATGAAATCGCCGACTGAAGGCCGCGTACGAACCGAGGAAACCCGGCATGAGAAAATCAAAAATCGACCAAATCTCCGACACGCTATTTTCAAGCGGCGTCCCCGTCATCGCCAAGCGATAGTCGGCCTTTATTTTCTTCACGATCTGAGCGTTTTTGGTACTATGATTTTTGATAAACTGGGCTTCGTCCAGCACCGCGTAATTAAAGGTCAGACCAGCCTTACGATACCGCTCCTCATCTTTTTGGAGCGTAGCGTAACTCGTTACCAGCACATCGTACTTGGTAGCTGCTTTAATTAAAACTTTACGTTCCTCGGGCGCGCCATCAATAACCACCACCTTCAACTCCGGCGTAAACCGCGCGGCTTCGCTTTGCCAATTATAAAGCAGTGTCTTCGGACAAATCACGAGCGACGGCTTGCCCGGAATATTCTCCAGCGACAACAGCGTCAAGGCCTGAATCGTTTTACCAAGACCCATATCATCGGCTAAAATTCCCGCGAACCGATATTTGCGTAAAAAATAAAACCAGGCCATCCCCTCCGCTTGGTACGGACGCAATATCTTTTTGAAACGAGTCGGCAAAGATACGCGTTCGACTGGCTGACCACTCTGCGCCTCCTGTAAAAATTTTTTAAACCCCGCTTCAAACCTGGCTGTGTAGTGGGGCGAACTGGTAAACACATACTCCACTTCCGGCGCGTGGTACGCTCGCCCCTCAAACCGATTATTCTCCCGCTCCGCGAAACTCTCCAGCATGAGTACGAACCGTTTAAGTTCCTCTTGATTGGTAATGTGCAGCAACTTGCCATTCTGCCGGATAAACGATTGCCCCTCCTTAATAAAGCGCCGCAAGTCGTCAATCGTAATTTTGTCCGGTCCGCAGTAACAAGCCACGTCAAACGCCAACCAATCAGTGTCCACGTTCAGCGCGGCCGATACATCGGCTCTAAAATCAACGAAAGCAAAATTAAATTGATCCCGCGTAAACACTATTCCGACACCTTGTTGTTCACATTTGGAAACCAAATACGGCCACTGTTCGCGATAAAATTTGAACAGTTCCGCTTGACCCTGCCGCGCTAATTTTAAATTTTTGCTAAAACCAGTCGGCGCGTCATCATAAAAATTCCGAAATAATTTCATCTCCAATTTGGGCTGTGGTTGGGCATACGCGATGTGGCGCTCACCCCAACTCATCAATAACTTACCCGATTGTTGCCCGGAAGGGCGCCAAATAACCAGGCTTTTCCCGCGTTGCGTGCGGGCCTGAATACTGTCAGCTACCTCCCACTTCACACAACCATAATCTATGACCGCTCGTATACTGAGCTCCTCCTCTGCGGCCGAATAGTCAACCAATAATTGTGGCTGAGCGTCCGTATGTTTGATCACCTCAAAATCAGGCGTGAGCGTCGTTTGCAGTCCCCAATACTTCGTGGCGTCCGTAATAATCGCATTAATTTGCAACAAATCTTCCGACGTCAATTCCGTAATCAAATGAGTAATCGCGTTAATCGGAGTACGCCTACCGCGCCGTGGTTCCGCAGCTTCTGCTTGCGGATAGAGATGAGTCAGTACCCGGCAGAGCGCCATAGAACTTGGATATACTTTAAACGTACGACCAATTTTAAAAATCAAATACTCTTGATCAGACAGTATCACCACCTGTTCATCAACCGAGTGCGTAATATCTGGCCAAGCCAATAACCAACGCTCCCGCGTCACGCCACTATATTCATTCGTGATGGTTTCACGAGTTAAGCGAGGAGACAGCGGCGCCGGAACGACATCTATGGTAATTAACATCTGTGGCGACTTCCAATCTTGATAGACGGCGAAACCAGATTCTTTGAGCGCGTGAAACAACTGGCCCAAACCGGCGATTGATGCCTGATCATAAGGAAACCACATCTTTTGGGAGTCCGCGAATTCAAGCACCTTACGCTGCGCAGCTGTTAATTGTTTATTTTTTAGCAGTTGTTTGACAGACACTGAAGCCTGTCCAGACCCCTCACGATAAAGCTCAATTTTGTACCCGTAGAGATGCTCCAATACCACATAATAATCCTGGGGCTTGAAAACCTCTTCCTCCGCGCGACTATTTTGCTTTAGGCTATTCGCCTTCCGAATCTGCCCGCCCTGGTACGAACCCTTTTTCAAACTGTTCAAGCGCGCGATCAAAGCGTCAATCGCGTCCGGAGAAATAGTTGGCGCTTGCAACGTTTTGGTCAGCGTAGCTACCAGATCGTCTGGTTTAACGGCTGCTGGTGACTCTTCAACAATGACTCCATCCAAGACATTTGCCCCCTTATTTTTTGGGACATTATTTGATCTATTGGCTAAATACATCATAGCCACCGCCGCTTCATGCTTGCAATTATCTTCTTCAGCGTACGGACAGGTACATTCAAATTCCTCAAATTCGTCGGTTAGAGAATTGACATAGATCAAAACTTCGTAGTCTTCACTCCCCTCCACCTGGGCTTCAATCACTATCAAACCACTGCCGTCTGGTTCACTGACGGAAAAGTTACGCACTCTATTCTCTTTAAAATACTCTTGTCCACGCCTAAAAATATGCGCCTGAAATTGTCGCGCCAAAGCTTTCTGGGTGGTGGTATTAATAAAATAGTTATTCATAGCCTAAATTTTATCCTCGGATACTAACAAAAATACAAAATTAGGTCAAAAAACAGCCACTTTTTTAGGCTCTAACAAAAAACTCCCCGTCAGGGAAGCTATTTGCAGCAATTGGCCGAGTGAAATCAACCGCAATTATGGTTCATTGATTATTTTGATTCCATTTTTAATAATTTCCTCTTCCAACTTTTTCTTATCTTTATCCCACGCTACCCTAAAAACATCCCCTTGATGATAATTTTTAATGTCGGAATCTTCTTTACTTAAACTCCCCCCCCACCCGCGTTAAATTGTCTGTTCCCGTACTATTTTGACTAGTGAATAAATTATTTTTCTTGACTTTATTTCGATCGAAAAATTAATTCTTAAGCAATCTGCAGCTGTATTTTTACTATTTGTATATCCTGTCGGCTAATTTCCACTTTATCTTCAATATCTTTGATCCATTTATTGGTAAAGACACGCTCATCATCAAGCCGTTCTAAAATGGCAACCATTTTATCCTGGCCGCGCAACATTTCCTCTCGGAAAGCCCCAAATTCTTGCTTGGTCACGAAAGTGTCCATTTTTTCTTCATGCTCCAATAATTTTTTAATAATTTTGTCTTGATTAACTTCTAGCTTACTCTGACCAGACTCTAATTGATCCTGACCAAGTGATAAATTAGTCAATTTTTTTTCCATGCCATCAAATCTTTTGTCTACAGCATCAAATCTTTTGTCTACAGCATCAAATCTTTTGTCTACAGCATAAAATCTTTTGTCTATGTTGACAAACAATTTATCATGTTTGGTTAATTTGGCTATAATTTTATCTTCTAACATAGTGGTTAAGTAAAAAAGGGAATAGCACTTCGAAAAACGATGAACTCTCTCTATATAAAAAGAGAATACCATGCCTTATGCCTATAATGCAATACCAACTGACCGACGTTCGACCGACGTTCCGGATAATTGTAGTCAATGCGTGTCAATGCGTCAATGCATCAATGTTGACCGTCTAAAAAAGACTATGGTATACTCAAACGTACTATGATTAAAAAATAGCTTTCCAAGGATTAGCTCAAACCAACTAAAATCCACTATGACTGACAAAACTAACACCCCTGACTCCTCCTATAGCGCCAAAAACATCACCGTCCTCGAAGGCCTCGAAGCCGTGCGCCGCCGCCCCGGCATGTACATCGGCTCGACCGGCGTCACCGGTTTGCACCACCTCATCTGGGAAGTCGTCGACAACTCCATAGACGAAGCCATGGCCGGCCACGCCACTCAAATTACGATCACGCTCCTGCCCGATCACTACGTCTCCGTCACCGATAACGGCCGCGGTATCCCCGTCGACATTCACCCCCAACAAAAAGTCAGCGCCCTCGAAGTCGTCATGACCATCCTTCACGCCGGCGGAAAATTTGGCGACAGCGGCTATAAAATTTCCGGCGGTCTGCATGGCGTCGGCGTGTCGGTGGTGAACGCGCTGTCTACCGATACCAAAGCCGAGGTCCATCGCGACGGCGAAATCTGGGTGCAAGACTACAAAATCGGCGTCCCGGTCAAAAAAGTCAGAAAAATCGGCACCTGCAAAGACACCGGCACCACCATCACCTTCCGCCCGGACAAAAGTATTTTTGAAACCATCGACTTTGAATGGAAGACGATCATCGATCACCTGCGCCAGCACAGCTACCTCACCAAAGGGATCCACCTGATCATCAAAGATCAGCGTAGCGCCGAAGAGAAAACCGTCGATGTCACGGCGCTCAACTTCCCCAACCCCGTCTACCAATTCTATTTCGAAGGCGGCGTCGGCTCCTACGTACGTTACCTCAACCACAACAACGAAGCCAAACACGACACTATTTTTTATGTTGAAAAAGAAGCCGAAGGCGTCAACGTCGAAGTGGCTTTGCAATACAATAACGATTTCAACGAACTGCTCTACGCCTTCACCAACAACATCTACAATGCCGATGGCGGCACCCACGTGGCCGGGTTTCGCACCGCCCTCACTCGCAGCCTGAATACCTACGCCCGTAACAAAGGCTTCCTCAAAGAAAAAGATCCGAACCTCAGTGGCGAAGACGCCCGCGAAGGCCTCACCACGGTCATCTCCATCAAAATCCGTGACCCGCAATTCGAAGGCCAGACCAAAGGCAAACTCGGCAACACCGAAGCCAAAACCGCCGTCGAAACCGTACTCGGCGATGCCCTCTTGGTATTCCTCGAAGAACATCCGAAAGATGCCGAAGCCATCGTGAGTAAATGTCTCCTCTCGGCCAAAGCCCGCGCCGCCGCCAAAATGGCCCGCGACACTATCCTGCGCAAAGGCGCGCTCGAAGGCTTCACCCTACCCGGCAAACTCGCCGACTGCTCCAGCAAAAACGCCGAAGACTCAGAATTATTTATCGTCGAGGGAGATTCGGCCGGTGGTTGTTTTTCTGGCGACACTAAAGTCGCTTTGGCCGATGGCCGAGCACTGTCATTTATCGAACTCATCAAAGAGGCTGAAGCTGACAAACAAAATTATTGTTATACGATTCAAGCCGATGGTCAGGTGGGTATTGAAAAAATTCTGAACCCCCGTCAAACCAAAGCCAGCGCTGAAGTCATTACCATCACCCTAGATAACGATGCCACAATTACTTGTACCCCCGACCATCAATTTCTCCTACGTGACCATACCTACAAAGCGGCTAAAGATTTGACTACGGCGGATTCCCTAATGCCCCTGTATCGACAAATTTCTCGCCTGGAATACAGAGCGAGTTTCGTAACTTGTCATTCTGAACGAAGCCGCAGCACAGTGAAGAATCCCTTAACGGTGAACGAAAGGGATCCTTCGGTCGGTGCGAACCTCTCTCAGGATGACAGAGAAAAATGTTCGTCATTAAAATTGCTCTCTGACGTATATAAAAAAGATGGCACGATTGGCAACTACGACGCCGTTCGCACCTCCTTACCATCCAATAAAAACTATCTTAAGCTGGCTACGTTGCTGCAACGATTTTTTAACAATGATCAAAAAGTATTGTTAGCAGCCGTGGCCAACTATAATCATCGCATTGTTTCAATCAACCGAATTTCCAAACCAATCCCCGTCTACGACATCGAGGTGCCAAACACTCACAATTTTGCCCTCGCGAGTGGCGTATTTGTCCACAACAGCGCCAAACAAGGCCGCGATCGCCACACCCAAGCCATCCTCCCGCTCCGCGGCAAAGTCTTGAACGTCGAACGCGCTCGCCTCGACAAAATTCTCGGCAACAACGAACTCAAATCACTCATCATCGCCCTTGGCACCAACATCGGCGAACAGTTTGATATTACCAAACTCCGTTATCACCGCATCGTCATCATGACCGATGCCGACGTCGACGGCGCCCATATCCGCACTTTGCTCCTCACCTTTTTCTACCGCTACTTCCCCGACCTCATCAACCAAGCTCATATTTACATTGCCCAGCCCCCACTCTACAGCCTCAAATACGGCAAAGACCTGAAATACGCCTACAACGACGAAGAAAAAGAGGCCGTACTGGCTGAACTGGAAAAAAACAAAGCCGAAAAAACCCAGGCCAAAAATAAAAAGGCCGAAGCCGAATCAATGGCTCCCTCCCCTGCCCGCCGTGCCCCGTCGAATGACTGGGGAGGGGAGGTTAGGAGGGGTGGGAGTGACGAAGCCGATGCTGGCGAACAAGAATCCGAATCTATCGTTATCGGTGGTATTAAAGTAAATATCCAACGCTACAAAGGTTTGGGAGAAATGAACCCCGAACAGCTCTGGGAAACCACCATGGATCCAGCCCGCCGCCTCATGAAAAAAATCACCGCCGACGATGCGGCTCTCGCCAACGAAACCTTCCAAATCCTGATGGGCGACGAAGTCGAACCGCGTAAAAAATTCATCCAGACACATGCCAAGCAGGTCCAAAATTTGGATATTTAATCATCACTCGTATGAATGACACTCTCTCGGCTCATCACGACCAAGAACCAAATCCGCCGCCGCTGAGGCCGCGAGAAAAGGAACCCAAACAAAGCATCGGTCGAGATGCTCAGGGCTTAGCTTACTATCTAAAAGCCGCTCATGGACTTTCTTCTGCGGAAGCAAAATACGGCAGTGCCGAAACCATGGCTGAATTGGCTTCTCGGTTAAAAGCCACCCACGAAGAAATGGCCACTGATGATTTTAATGAGGCTCGCGACTGGTCCACACTGGTATCTAAGTTTGACGATCTAAAAAGTAAACCAGATGCGTATCAAGATATTCTGGCCGCCCTCAATAATAGCCGTGAAGGCAGTAAAAAATTAAAATTAGAAAATCTTAACCAGGACGCGGAAAGGATCGTTGAATTAGATTTGTCTAACAATCAAAAACCTGAAGAGATAATTGGCACATTGGATACTCTCGCGGCTCTCGAAAGACGAGCCAAAAATTTAGGTGACAAGATAGCGTACGGCTTAAACCAAAGCCAGACCTACGCTGAAGCAGCCACGATTGCCCAGGATATTTTTGAACGAATAACTGAAGCTGACGAAAGAAAGGTGGTCTTTACCATGAAAGAAAGATTTTTGCCTAAAAAAGTTGCCAATGTCATCGCCGCCAAATTATACCAACCCGGTGAAAGGGAATTGAATTAAATTTTCTTTAAGGTTAAGCCTTAGGTTGCTCCCACCACAGGCCTCTTGACATTGTCTCGATACTTAATATATACTGGTGACTATATAACAGCCCCCAGGCTGTTTTAAAAAACCTTATAATAACCTACAAACTTGTATCGTATTCCATGTATCGTGTATCTTCAACCACTATGACCTTTGTCTATTCTATCAAAAACTACCTCCTCGGCTCGTACGCCGAAATGAAGAAAGTCACCTGGCCCACCAAGGAGCAGACGATCAACTATAGCCTGCTCGTAGTCATGCTTAGCATTGGGCTAGCCATTTTTTTTGCGGCCCTGGACTACGGCTTTAGCTTAGGTATTGGTGCCTTAATTAATCGATAAACATAGATGTACGAAATACGAAAGGCTACGAAAGATACGAAAAATAAATTGCCAGTGGATTTTGTACTTTTCGTAAATTTCGTATTTCGTACATAAAATATTATGGCCAAACAAACACTCAACCTCGGTCGCCGCTGGTATGTGCTCCACACCTACAGTGGCTATGAAGACAACGTCAAAAGCAACCTCATGCAACGAGTGGAGTCATTCGACATGCAGGACAAAATTTTTAACGTCTTGGTTCCGAAAGAAAAAAGAATCAAAATTAAAAACAGCAAACGCGTCAGCGTGGAAGAAAAAATCTTCCCCGGCTATGTCTTGGTAGAAATGGTAGTAACCGATGACTCCTGGTATGTAGTACGCAACACTCCGAACGTTACCGGCTTCATTGGCTCCGGCACCACCCCGACCCCGATTGATCAAAAAGAAGTCGACAGTCTCCTGAAACGCGTGAACGCCACTGAATCACAACACAAAATCGACGTGGAGGTCGGCGAATTGGTACGCATCACTGACGGCCCGTTCAAAAATTTCGAAGGCAAAGTCAGCCATGTCGACCAAGAACGCGGCCGCATCAAAGTGATGGTCTCCATGTTCGGCCGCGAAACCCCCGTAGAATTAGATGCTTTACAAGTTAAAAAAACCTAAAACACCGGATCGGTTCCTTCCCGGGACGCTTCTCGATCCTATAATTTACGAAGCTTTTTAGCTTCTTAGCTAATTAGCTTATTAGGAACAGTGACCGCACAACAATCACTACACCCTAACAAGCTAACAAGCTACAATCCTAATAAGCTAAAACACTCTTATGGCCAAAAAAGTCCTCGCCCTTATCAAACTCCAAATCGTTGGCGGCGCCGCTAACCCCGCTCCCCCGATCGGTCCGGCTCTTGGTCAGCACGGGGTGAATATCGCTGGCTTCTGTAAAGAATTCAACGAAAAAACCCAAGACAAAAAAGGCGAAGTGGTGCCCGTCATCATTTCTGTCTACGCCGACCGCAGTTTCAGCTTCATCATGAAGACCCCGCCCGTCGCCGAAATGATCAAGCAAGCCGCTGGCATCAAAAAAGGCTCCGGCAAACCGCTCCAAGAAAAAGTCGGTAAAATCACCAAAGCCCAAATCCGCCAAATCGCTGAAAAGAAAATGCCCGACCTGAATTGCCACACCGTCGAAGCCGCCATGAGCATGGTAGAAGGCACGGCCAAACAGATGGGGGTCACGGTGGAGTAATCTCAAACTTTGTTACCACCAGCGACCACAAAACTATTGACAAAACATCCGATATAATATATATTGGTTACTAAAGGGTGGTGCCAGTTGAATTACTGGTCAACACACTTGTCAGCAAGAAGCCCCCTAAGGGCTTTTTTGTTTAGCGCGAATCTGATATGCTGATCGCGGTGGACTGTGGGCCGGTAGTTTAACTGGCAAAATGCCACCCTTGACAAGTGTAGTTCGGGGTTCAAGTCCCCGCCGGTCCACCAACCAAAAATCCGAGTCTGGAACTCGGATTTTTTAATATTACTTTCTTGTTTCTGCTTTTCCTTCTCTTGATTCCCGCTCCCTACAATTTTCTACTCCTTCTTTAAACTTATCCAACCATTCTCGGAGGTCTTCAATTGAGCTATCTGCCAAAAATCGAATATATTGCTTCCCTCCAATTTCCTCCATTTTCTCTCCCAGATCAAATATCAAATGCGCAAAGGCACTTTGCTTTTCAGGTTCCTTTATATAAAGAAACTGGAGTCCAGAGTCTAATTCTTTCTCTGTTAGGCCATCAGGGATTAGTATAAAACGTCGCACTTCATTTTTTGCTGGACTTTGTCCCTCATAAATACCTGGCCCCAGCTCGGTTAACTCGGTCATTTGATTTGGCATATAAAATTTTATAAAATTATTAACAAACCCTATAATACTCTCTCTCTCTTTACCAGTCAACAACTACTGTGGATAATAAAGAAATACCTGATATAGGCACTTTATATTCCTTAATTTCAAAATAATAACCAACCTAGCGTTCCCAAAATTATGCCATCTTCCCCTTGATTAATTTCATCACCTTCTCCATCACTTCATAATACCGCGGCAGCCGTTTCACCAAACCATTGATAAACTCTTCATCATACGTATGAGCGGTAAAATTCCGATCATCCACCATGATAATTAGGATTTCCGTTTCTTCTGGACTAATCATTTCCAATTTAACTAACCCACGGAAAGCTTCCTTCGGATACATTATTGATGAACCAAAGTTAGTAGACAAAAACTCTTTAATTGTTTTCCAACACAACTCAAAACTATATTCAAAGCGCTTTACGATAGCATCACGTTTAATGATATCACGTTCCAAATCAGCCCCCCAATAATTCCTGAAATGTTTTGAGTGCGTTGTGGAATTCACCTAATTTTAAGGCGAGCGTTGTAGCCATAGGACAGGTTGAGAAAAAACATTATTTTTGAATGCCTCGGAAACATGATTAAAATTAATGATATCAACGGTATAGGGAAACGTTGATTCTGTCAACCGGTCGCGCAACTTCCACAATTGATCTTCCTTAAATTCTCCCCTAACCCCGACATCAATATCCCCAAACCGATCACGCGTGAGACTGGAGCCAAAAACAAAAAATTCTACCTTCTTTTTATCGGCCTTAAAAAAACTCTGCAATTCCTGTTGCAAACGAATCAAATAAGGATTCGTTGCGCTCATTTGAGGCATATCACACAATTAACATCGCGTCCCCAAAACTATAAAACCTATAACGTTGTCGAATTGCCTCCTGATAACACTCTAACATAAACTCTCGATCCCCGGCAAATGCGCTGACTAACATGAGCAAGGTCGACTTCGGCAAATGAAAATTCGTAATCAACGCGTCGACGATTTTAAATTCAAATCCTGGAGTGATAAAAATATTGATATCGCCGGTATACGCTTGAAGTTCCAACACCCACCTTGAACCCCCCTGCGAGGGGGGATTTGAAAATTGAAAATTGGAAATTGGAAATTTCAAGGCCACCCCCTCCAACGTACGGACGGTCGTCGTCCCGACCGCTACCACCCTCCGACCCTCTGTTTTTGCGGCATTGATCAAATCTGCATTCTTCGCCGTCAATTCTACCCATTCACTGTGCATTTTATGCTCCCCCACTTCCTCAGTCTTCACCGGTAAAAAAGTCCCGAGCCCCACATGCAAAGTCACCTCTGCAAACTCAACCCCCTTCTCCTTCAACCCCTCAATCAATTCCGGCGTAAAATGAAACCCCGCCGTCGGCGCCGCCACCGACCCTTCGTGTTGAGCGTAAACAGTTTGGTATTGTTCAAAATCCCCCCTTGAGGGGGGCGTGGGGGATGTGGCATCGTTGGACAACATCTCCCTACCCTCCTCAAGGAGGGACTGGCGTTGACGATTAACATACGGTGGCACCGGCACTTCCCCATACCGATTCGCCTTCGCGCGCACGGTCATATCATCCTCTCCAAATTGTACCAAAAGAGTCCCATCAGCTTCTTTAGTAATCACCTCCGCGCTAAAATCTTCCGCAAACACCACTTTCATACCCAATCGCAAGCGTTTCCCCGGCTTCGCCAGCACTTTCCACACCCCCGGATTTTCCATCGGCCGCACCAAGAAAATTTCTACCGGCGGCATATTTAAAATAACGTCCGTTGTGTGTCGTAGGGGCTCAAAATGTCGTAGGGGCTCAAAATGTCGTAGGGGCTCAAAATTTTGAGCCCCTACGACATTTTGAGCCCCTACCTTTTTAATACCGTCAGTCAATTCATCCAACAATACCCTACCCCGTAGGCGAGCCTTAAACACTTTAGAATTATTCCACACCACCAAATCTCCCGGCAGTAAATAATCCACAATATCAAAAAAATGACGATCGACAGTCGTCTGCTTGATCCGATCTACAATCATTAATCGAGAGCTATCGCGCGGATCGACCGGCACCTGCGCAATTCGCTCGACCGGAAGCACATAATCAAAATCAGAAGTGAGCATAAAATATATGGAACACAGATCAAACAGATATCTATCAACGTAAATACTTTGCTCTATTCATGTTATGCTCATCCAATGTTCTACCATAATACATCTTGCCATCCGTACCCGTTAAAAAATACCAATATGCATTTGCCTTAGGCTCCAGCGCCGCTTTGATCGACTCAATACTCGGATTGCAAATCGGTCCGGGCGGTAACCCTGGATACTTATAGGTATTCCACGGGGAATCTATCGACCGCTCGGCATCACTGGTAAACACATCGCCAGTTCGGTCTACGGCATAATGGACGCTCGAATCTACTTGCAATGCCCAACCTTTCAAATACCGCCGCCACAAAATATCCGCCACCAGCGAGCGATCATCCGCGTGACGTGTTTCTTTTTCGATAATACTGGCCATGGTCATAACCTGTGGCACAGTCACGTCCCTTAGCTTCCCCCCGAGTGGTGGCGTGGTGGCGTCACCACGATCAGGAAACACTTCCAACATCTCTTTATTACGTTCGGCCAACAATTTAGTTATAACTTCAACCAGCGTAGCCTCACGAAATACTCGATAGGTTTCCGGCGCCAAATAGCCTTCCTGAGATACGGTTCCAGACTTACGTCGTACCAAATCAAGCCCCTCGGTCGCGTCAGGGAAAGGTGGCCCGGCTCTAAGCGTACGAACTTTGGCTGGCTCGCCCGTGATAGCCAGAACACTCGCCGTACTGCTGGCAAAACCCTGTTCCACCAAATAACGCACCACCTGACGGAGCGTCCAGCCGGGAATGATAGTCAGTGTGACTTCTTCACGAGGCGGAATGGGAACTCGGCGAACCGGCGTTTGTCGGAAATAGCGTATCCCAAACCAAGCCACCCCCATCAAAGCCAACAAACAAATTACCTTCACTTTACGGTTGAAAGACATAAAAAATATAATTACAAATACTTCTTCATCCCTCTCTTCTCTAATTCCGGAAATAATTTTTTTACATCTTGCGCCCGATTTTTGGGACAGATAAGCACTGCGTCCTCTGTATCGACGACAATCATATCTTGCAGCCCGACTGCGGCCAATACCCGCTTATGATGGGCATACAGTAAACAATTCTTAGTATCAAAGTGCACCACCTTACCCTTGGCTACATTCCCTCTGCCATCCGCCGTACCACTCAACTGATCATGCAACATATCCCACGTACCAATATCACTCCAGCCAAAATCACCTTTGATAATCAAAACATCATTTTTAGACACTCGTTCGGTAATGGCGTAATCAAACGAAACTTTTTCTAACTTTTCATAAAGCTTAGCTATAACCTGGCGATTGCCACGAGGCAACAATTTTTTAATAGCGCTTAAAATCTCAAACATACCTGGCTGCAGCTTGGCAAACGCGTCCAAAAACTTGCGTGGGGTCCACATATAATAATTGCCATGCCATAAATACTGGCCGCTCGTCACATACTGAGCAGCCGTAGCAAAATCCGGCTTCTCAGTATGTCCGGCGAAATGATACACCGGCACTCCATGTAAAATCTCAGGTAATCCAGCGATTTTAGTATATCCCAATACCGTACTCGGAAACGTAGCCGTTATACCAATGTCCGCCAATTTTCCACTCTTTTTAACCAGCTCCTCACCAACCTTAAAACAATTCAAATATTTGGTCTGATCAGCAATAAAATGATCCGAAGGCACAAACACCATTGGCTCCTCTGGATCCCGTAAAAAAAGAACGGTCGCCACAAACCCCATCGCGGGCGCAGTATCACGGCGGCTGGGCTCCACGATAAACTGGCTCCGCGGAACTTTCGGGACTTTCTTCAACAGATGAGGTAATAAATCTTCGGTTACAGAAAACCAAACTTTCTTTACGCCATACTGCTTTACGAAACGATCGTATGTTTCCTTAACCAGTGATTTCTTGCTAATCATCGGGAAAAATTGTTTGGGATTATGCTTTCGCCCCAGCGGCCACAGTCTGGTACCGACTCCTCCGGCCAAGATAACGACATTCATAGTAAAATAATAACGAGTGCATAAAATCCCTATTGGCCAGTCACTCTTAAAAAAATGGATTAAAAATCAGAGTCACCAATCCCGCCACTGCCGCTCCACCGACAATATCGAGCGGATAATGCACGCCGGCATACACCCGTCCCCACGATACCCAAAGCGCCAAAATAACCAACGGCCAGGCCAGAGGCAAACCAATAGTTGAAGCCAAAAAAACTATTAACCAGGCAGTCATTGCATGATCCGATGGAAAGGACTTCCATGACATCAGTGGTGTAAATAATAATTTACTTTGTGGATAGGCGATGTGTGGTCGCGGTTCACCAACCAGAATTCCAATAACCATATTCATACACCAGCCCAGCACCCAAGCGCCGCCGACAAAAAATAGCTCAACCGAAACAGTAAACTCAATTGGCCAGTTAATCGACTCCCTTAACCAATTTTGCAAAAAAACCAAAACGACAAAATACCCCACCATCACCAAAACCACATATTCCGCACCAACTTTACCAAAAAAATCCAGCGCGGCATTTCGGCCAACCAAGGAGTTAATCTTGAAAAAAAGACGAGTATTGAGGCTCATATTATGATGTCTATCCTACCAATTATACAGTTTTCTGGCAACCCTACAAACGCCGCACTTTTAGCTTGAAAAAGATTCATTACCTGCTATAATGAGGGCGTTTCGCGCCCATAGCTCAGTTGGTTAGAGCACCAGACTTATAATTTGGCGGTCGATGGTTCAAATCCATCTGGGCGCAC